>NZ_JACOMP010000077.1:0-4984 GCF_014466085.1 Thermosynechococcus sp. OHK43 | reverse complement strand
TGAGGGGATGGGGTTGGGGCTGATTCAATGCCCCAATTGGGTTGACCTTGGGCGGCAGACAGCCAGTTTTTTCCTGGGGAGAGCAACTCCCCCCCTAAAAGAGGGCCAAGAGCGAGTAAACCAATGAGGCCAAGGGAGAGCTTGAGGGGCACAGCCATAGAAGTGTTCTGAATCCTACCCCCTAGCCTAGTCAACGAGACCGACAATCCTGCCATGGTTTCACTTTTTGCAACAGGGTTTTACGATCAAAAAGCATCCTTGCCCAGACATTGCCTGTGTTATCCGCTGCTGAAATTCGCGATCGCGCCAGCCACCTCAAATCAACGCTGCCCCCCCAGGTCCGCCTGATTGCCGTCAGCAAGTTTATGCCAGCGGCTGCGATTCGTGCTGCCTATGAGGCCGGCATTCGGGATTTTGGCGAAAGTCGCGTGCAGGAAGCTGCCAGCAAACGCGCTGAATTGGCTGACCTCACGGACATTACATGGCATCTGATTGGCCATTTGCAAACAAATAAAGTACGGCAGGCGCTGCAACTCTTTGATTGGATTCACACCGTTGACCGCTGGAAGTTGGCCGAACGGATCGATACCCTCCTCAAGGAGACGGGGGCAGCCAGTCCCCGCTGTCTCTTGCAGGTAAAACTCCGCCCCGACCCCCAAAAATATGGCTGGGAAAAATCAGAGCTAGAGGCCGCCCTGCCCCAACTGGATGCTCTCTCCCATCTGTGCTGCTGTGGTCTGATGACCATTCTGCCCTTGGGGTTGGCCCCCTCAGAACAGTTGCAAGTATTTCAGGAATTGCGGGCTTGGGGTGAGGAACTGAGCACAAAGCCATGGCAGCAGCTCCAGTGGCAGGAGTATTCGATGGGGATGACCCAAGACTATCCCCTGGCGGTGCAGGCCGGCGCAACGATGGTGCGCATTGGTACGGCTATTTTTGGCGATCGCCAATCGGCGTTAGCAATTCGGCAGGAGTAATGCCCTTGCAAGGGATTGGTTCTGAAATCGTCTCCAGTGGTGAAAAAAGAAAACTGCCCGGCGATCAAAGCTCAAGGCCATCACAGTGTTGATTGTCATGCTCAGAATCGGTGGTGACTCCCGCAGCTTAGGACCAGCCGAGAGCAAGGTGGGCCGCATTTTTGCTACCAAGGCCGATTTTGACAGTGATGCCCAGCAGCAGATAGACCCGACGCTCAGCCGCGGCGGGGGCAATGAATTCATCCTGTAGGTGGCATTGGCCAATGGACATGATGAGCTTGCCTGCTGGATGGTAAGCCGGCAGTAAAGGGCGGGTGTAGACGGCATTGCTTAGATGCCACCACGCACCGAAGATCTGCTCAGTCTATAGGTTGCTGTTAGACTTTCAGAGGGACTTGGCTCCTCTGATTAACATGGCAGCGCTTTATCACAAAACAAAGAAAAATAAAGCTGTCCCTTAGACCGGTGGTCGTGCGTAGCAGGGCGGGTCCTTAGACCCAATTCTTTGGTAAGCTAAAGGATGCTTTCTAAAACCCTGCTAACACCGCCTATGGCCGCATCCCTAAGCTTTGACCTCGATGCCCTCAACCAACGCTTTGAAGGGGCACACCCTCGTGACATTTTGGCATGGGCCGTCACCGCAATTCCCCAGGGGCTGGTGCAGACCAGTGCCTTTAACGTGGATGACATGGTGATTACAGACCTCCTCTACCGTGATCTGCGCCCCAATCCGCCGGTGCCCGTTCTCTTTTTGGACACACTGCATCACTTTGCCGAGACCCTAGCATTTGTGCAGCAGGCCAAGGAAAAATACGGTCTGGATTTGCGCACCTACAAAACCCCCGATGTTGACAGCCGCGAAGCCTTTGCTGCCCGCTATGGCGACAAGCTTTGGGAAACCAATGTTGAGCAGTTTCACCATCTCACTAAAATTGAACCGCTGCAACGGGGCTTGGCAGAACTGAATACTGTGGCTTGGATTACGGGACGGCGTCGAGACCAAGCGGTCACCCGTGCCAATATGCCCTATGTGGAACTGGACAAAGAGGGTCGTCTGAAAATTAATCCCCTTGCTGCTTGGACACGTAAACAAACTTGGGCCTATGTGATGGAGCACGGGGTGATTTACAATCCCCTCCACGATCGCGGCTATGCCAGCATTGGCGATGAACCCCTCACCACCCCTATCGCCGATGGCGAAGATGAACGGGCAGGTCGCTGGCGCGGCATGGGCAAAACCGAGTGCGGGATTCACATCTAAGCCCATGTACTTTCAGGACGTTATTGCCACACTGCACCAATTTTGGGCGGCTCAGGGATGCCTGATTGCTCAGCCCTACGATGTGGAAAAAGGCGCCGGTACCAAAAGCCCCCATACCTTTTTACGTGCCCTCGGACCTGAACCTTGGGCAGTGGCCTATGTCGAACCCTGTCGGCGGCCAGCGGATGGCCGCTATGGCGAGAATCCCAACCGCTATCAGTACTACTACCAGTACCAAGTGCTGATTAAGCCCTCTCCTGATAATATCCAAGAGATTTATTTGGAGTCACTGCGCGCCCTTGGCATTCGCCCCCCAGACCATGACATTCGCTTTGTCGAAGACAACTGGGAGGATGCTGCCGTTGGCGCGTGGGGCGTAGGCTGGGAGGTGTGGCTAGATGGCATGGAAGTGACACAGTTTACCTACTTCCAGCAGTGTGGTGGTCTGGATTGTCGGCCGGTTTCCATTGAGATTACCTACGGCCTAGAACGGTTGACAATGTATCTCCAGGAGGTGGATGCGATCGCCAGTATCCGATGGAACTCTACCCTCACCTATGGCGATGTCCATCTCCAAGGGGAAATTGAGCAATCCACCTACAACTTTGAAGCCTCCGACCCGGAACGATTGTTCACCCTTTTTAGTCTCTACCAGCAGGAGGCGGAGCAGCTTCTGGAAAAGCAGTTGGTACTGCCCAGTTTGGATTATGTGCTCAAGTGTTCCCACACCTTTAACCTGCTGGATGCCCGCGGTGTCATTTCGGTGGCAGAGCGTACGCGCTACATTGGTCGCATTCGCGGCTTGGCCCGGCGGGTCGCCCAAGCCTATGTCCAACAACGGGAAGCTCTGGGGTTTCCACTGCTGAAGGAGCCGGCGCCGATCGCCCCCTAAGTCACAATTCTCTAAGGAGCATCCATGGGACGGCAGTGGCACCTGTTGGTGGTCTTGACTGTGTTTGCGGCATCGGCAACGCTGGCAGCGGATGTGCCGCACTTTGTTAGTCCTAGAAAGTTTTGGAGGCAGTTGGTCTATCAGGTCAAACCGCTGCCGCCCGAAAAAGTGGTGGCCCTCACCTTTGATGATGGCCCTTGGGGAGCCTCAACTCGCCAAGTTCTGCAAATTCTCAAAGAGGAGGAGGCCAAGGCCACATTTTTTATCCTGGGCAAGCACGCCCTCATGTATCCCGATATCATTGCTGACATTGTCAAAGGGGGTCATGCCGTTGGCAACCATAGTTGGAGTCATCCCTACCAACCCGTTGACCCTAAAGTAGCTAAGCAGGAAATTGAAAACACCTCTGCACTGATTGCCAAGCAAAGCCAAGCCCAAACGCGCCTTTTTCGGCCACCGGGGGGCAATTTGACCACAGGGCTAGTGGACTATGCCAAGTCGAAAAACTATGCCGTCATTATGTGGTCCGTGGATCCCCATGACACTCGACCCAACACAACAGCCGCAGATATTGTGGAGCGTACCCTGAAGAATGTCAAACCGGGCAGCATTATTCTGCTCCACGATGGTGGCGGCGATCGCGCCAAGACCCGCAAGGCCCTCCCCACGCTGATTCGCCGCCTGCGGCAAAAAGGCTATCGCTTTGTCACTGTGCCGGAACTGCTGCAACTAGTGAAAGCCCCCCCACCAAAGCCTGAGACACCCACCCCTCAACCGACAATCACTCCGACACCGACCCCAGAAGGTCTGCCCACTCCTCAGTTGACGCCTAGCCCCCCTAGTCGCAGTGAACCGCAATTGCAGCCACGCTCTCTGCCCCCTCGCTAAGGCTCTAGGGGAAATTCATGAATCTGTGGCGTCGAGGTACCATTGAGGGTTTCCCCCAGTTGATTCAAGGGTTCATAGATTGGTTCTAAGCTGGCCTGAGTGTCAGCGATCGCCCGCAGTAGTTCAGCCGTGAGATATTCCAAGGGATGGGGAGGGGGCGGTTGGCGGCGCCGATACTTGGGGGTGGGCACAAACTCACTGGCCACGGCCTGAAGCTGATAGGCCAACGCTTTCACCTTGGCAAGGTACGTCAAGGTTTCCTCAAGGTGCTGGGCAATTTGCTGGTGCTGAGCTTGCAGGTGTTGCCACTGTTCGGGGGCGATCGCTGCGGGTTTGAGATCCAGGGGAGTTAAATCCTGAAACAGAGCTTCTAAGTCCGGGGTTTCACTACTCACGAGTCCCTCCAACAAGGCCGCATCAAACAACTCCCCGAGTACTTCGGGAGAGACAACTGCCCACTCACTGGGGGAAGAAGATAGAGGATCAGGGGCTGTCATGGGCATTTACCAAGTCCTGTTGGGGGAGATTGCAGATCATGAAAAGGGGGCAGTTGCCCCAACTTTGTTAACCTTATAACGGTTTTGTTTGGTGATTGCGGTTGTGACCTCCTCTTCTTTGCCAATTGTGTTGGGTGTAACGGGTGCGTCTGGGCTCATTTATGCAGTGCGCGCCATTAAATTTCTATTACAAGCCAACTATCCTATTCAACTTGTGGCATCGAAGGCCGCACATCAAGTGTGGCAGGCAGAATATGGCCTCACTCTGCCAATTCAGCCCGATAAGCAGGAACTGTTTTGGCGCGAACAGGCCCAAGTTTGGGAAGGTTGCCTCACCTGTCATCGGCCAACAGATGTGGCAGCGGCAATCGCCAGCGGTTCCTTTCGCACCCTGGGCATGGTGATTCTCCCTTGTAGTATGAGTACGGTGGCCAAGTTGGCGGCAGGCCTGAGTTCCGATCTCCTAGAG
>NZ_JACOMP010000076.1:0-11718 GCF_014466085.1 Thermosynechococcus sp. OHK43 | reverse complement strand
GTCTCCGTTGCAGCATCTGCTGTAAGCTCATCACCAAGTCAAATCGTTGCTGAAGTTCAGCTGTGGGGGCACCGGCCACGAAGAATTTCTCTAGGTGTTCTTTAGTCGTGTTCAATGCCACCTGTTGCACTTTTTGCCTATACCGTTCGTTGATCGCCTGCATGTGTTGGGCTTGCTGAGATCTCAGGTTGAAGCGCTCCCGCCATTTGGGCAAGGGAGCAGCAGCCGCCCCTAAACTGATCAAAGAGATAACGATTGTGGCACCTCCCCAGAGCAACGGCTGGCGTAAAGACATTGATGATTCCTCGCACGGAACAGCAACCAATGGCTGCACAGCAATTGTAGCAAACTTGCTAGTTGCGCTTGGTTTTGGGCATGAATATTACGGCTCATTTCTCAGTTCTTCAGTGGCCCTCTGCCTTGGGCTTCACTCCTGTAACTGTTGCTCCTAGGGAAGTCGTGATAGTATCGGGACACATCCCCTGCAAGACTCAATGGACGAAGCAACGTGACAGAACCAATTTTTTGGTTGGCGGTGTCACTGGTATTGGTGGCCGTATGCTTGGCAGCCGTTCTGGTTGCTGCAATTCCGGCATTTATGGAGTTAGCACGGGCTGCTCGCAGTGCTGAAAAGCTCTTTGATACCTTGGGGCGTGAACTTCCCCCTACCCTAGAAGCAATTCGCTTGACGGGTCTAGAGATTAGCGATCTCACCGACGACATTAGCCAAGGGGTAGAAAGTGCTGGGAACGTGGTCAAGCAGGTGGATCAAGGGATTGCAGCGGCAAAACGCCAAGTCCAAGAGGTGAAAGTGACCACCCGGAGTGTCTTTGCTGGGGTAAAAGCTGCATGGCAAACGTGGAATCGTCCCAGTCGCAAACCTTCGCGGCTGCCCTCGAGTCAACTGTCACCGCCCCCAGAGCGATCGCCCCAAGAACGCCGTGAGCAGGCCAAGGAAAGCTGAATCATCCCTTGGCGTAGGGTCGCCACTGGCTCAGCCCCTAGCTTTAGTTGATACTCCGTGGCTAAGAGAATCTGTAAACAGGTCTGAAGGGCAGGCAGAGCAACAGCGTTTACTTCTTTTTGCAAGAAATAGACCCGTTTCGGATTTCCGACCTCAGCTAGCTTGGCAATCCGTTGATTGTCCCGCTCATGGCTGAGCAACTTGACCCACAACCAGGTGCGAAATTGTTTCGTCAGGGTAGCCAAAAGGCGCAACGGGGGTTCATTTTGTAGCAGCAAGTCCTCCAGTTGGGTCAGGGCAGCAGCTGTATCTCCCCGCAGCAGGGTACTGGCAAGGGTGAGGCTGCTTTGTTGGGTGGCATGAACAAGGGTTGTGATGTCTTCAGCGGTAAGGGGGCGATCGCCCGCAAACAAAGCCAATTTCTCTAGTTCGTTGTGGAGTTGGCGGCTGTCATTACCCACGGCCGCTGCCAGCAGTTGTACCCCTTCCGGGGGCAGGTGCAGCTGATAGCGTTGAGCTGCCTCACGGATCTGCTGTTCAATCTCAGCGGTTTTCCAAGCGGCAATTGGACTAAATTCCTGAATGTTGCCATGCTGCTGCAGCAGCTTGACAGCTTTACTGCGGCTGTCGGGTTTTTGGGTACTGGTGAGGAGCAAATGACAGTTCGGGGGAATTTGCGGCAAGGTCAGTTCTAAATCGGCAAGTAGTTCCGCACTACAGCGTTGACCCAGTGTCGTATTCACCAGCCACACCAAGCGATCGCCCCCTCCCAAGGGCGGCGTCATCACCTGTGCTAACGCAGCTTGAACAGCTTCGGCCTCCTCCCCAGCAAATTTCTCGAAGTTAAAACCCTCCCAAAGGGGATCAACGACCTGTTGCCGTAGGTTTTTGACGGCCTGCTCGAGTTGGAATTGATCCTCCCCCCAGTAGAAGTAAACGGGCATGATGCGGAAATTTTCCCTCATCCACTAGGATAAAGACATTGTGGCGGAGAATTTAAGGAAATGCTGCAATCTTGTTCCCGATGGCCATCCCGCCTTTTGGTAATAGGTACACTGGGAGTAGGGTTAGCAATTGCTCCCCTTTTCTGGCGACCCGCAGACTCCCAAGAAACCCCTTCCCAAGCCCTCACCATCTTGGCTGATGTACAGCAAGCAAATGCAATCACGGGGGTGATTACCGCCCGGGGCAATGTGCAACTGCGTTACCCTGCCCGCCAAATTCAGGCCACGGCGGCACAGGCACAATACTTCAGCCGTGAGGGGCGCATTGTCCTCAGTGGGAATGTGTATGTTTTGCAACAGGGGAACAGTCTTCGGGCCGATACCATCACCTATCTTATTGAGGAAGCAAAATTTGTCGCTCTACCCGCCCCCAGCCGCCAAGTCGAATCTATTTTAATGATCCCAGATGACCCTAACCAACAAATTCTTACACCTGTGCAGCCCTAGCGGGCGGTTTGCACTACCGACCACGCTTCGCCTAGAGGGAGTATGTAAACGGTATGGCAGTCGCTGGGTGGTGGATCATGTCAGTCTCTCGGTGGCACGGGGAGAAGTGGTGGGTCTGCTGGGGCCCAATGGTGCAGGAAAAACGACAACCTTTTACATGGCCACGGGGATTGAACGACCGGATGAGGGTCGAGTATGGCTGGATGATGAGGATATTACCCATGCTCCCCTACATCAGCGGGCACGGCGGGGCATTGGCTATCTGCCCCAAGAACCAAGTATCTTTCGCCAGTTGACGGTTGCTGAAAATATTCTCTTGGTTTTAGAGGAAACAGGAGTGCCTCGGCGGCAGTGGCGCGATCGCTTGGATCAACTGCTGACTGAATTTCGGCTGACCCATATTGCCCACACCCTCGGTCGGCGAGTCTCAGGGGGAGAACGGCGGCGCACCGAACTAGCCCGTGCCTTGGCAGCAGGTCCCCAAGGCCCCAGTTTTTTACTGCTCGATGAGCCCTTTGCGGGGGTAGATCCCATTGCCGTGCATGACCTCCAGGACATGATTGCGAAGCTGCGCGATCGCCAAATCGGCATTCTCATTACCGATCACAATGTGCGGGAAACACTGGAAATTATTGACCGCGCCTACATTTTACGGGAAGGGCAGATTTTAGCTGCCGGGAATAGCTGGGAATTGGCACAGGATGCCAAAGTGCGGCAATACTACCTTGGTGAGGATTTTCGTTTCTAGGCATGATTAGAGCACCGCGGCAGATCTGGCTGCCGACCCTTCCCAAGCTGGATCAGTATCTTTTCTCGCTACTACTGCCGGGGTTTATTTTTGGCCTCACCGTCTTTACCACCTTGGCGTTGACCGTCGGCACGATTTTTGATCTGGTGCGGCAAGTCGCCGATGCTCAACTGCCCCTAGCGATTTTGCTGCAATTGATTGGTTATCAACTGCCTGCCGTCTTGGTCTTGGTCTTTCCCATGGCTGTGCTACTGGCGGTTGTGGGGGCGATGAGTCGGCTCTCGGAGGAAGGGGAGTGGATTGCCCTGCGCAGTGTGGGCATTTGTCTGGCCCGTGTCCTCATACCTGTGGTGGTTTTTGCTCTATTTGTGAGTGGGTTGACCCTCGCGCTGAATGAAACAGCGGTACCGATCGCCAAGTATGAATCGCAAAAACTCATGCGCGAGTTACTGCAGCAGGAGCGCACCCTTGGCTCAGGCACCGATATTTTCTACCCTGAGTACGATCGCCACGGGAATGTGCGGCGACTGTATTATGGGCATCGCTTTGATGGCAGCCGCATTCAGGGGATCACGGTTTTGGATTTTTCGGAACCGCAGGTGACTCAGGTCATTAGTGCTGAATCCGCTGAGTGGAATGTACGTGAGAGTCGCTGGTTACTCTCTCGGGGAATAGCCTATCTAATTAGCCACACGGGGGTCAGCCGCAATCTCTTGCAATTTGACCAACAGGAGATCCGCTTGCCTCGGCCTGCCCAATCCCAGCCACTGCGGCCCACAGATGTGAATGAGCTCTCGATCACCCAAACCCGCCGTGCCCTGCAACGTCTCGATCCCGATCAAGAGCCAGAACTGGTGCGTGCCCTCAAGGTTCATTTGGCTCAGTCCCATGCTCAGCCTTTTTTGGCCGTGGTCTTTGCCCTTTTAGGGGTGGGGTTTGGCCTCAGTCCCTCCCAACGGCGGGGGCGGCAGGGATTTGGCATTAGTGTGGCGGTGGTGTTTGGTCAGTACGTGCTTACGTTTTTCCTCGGTGCACTGGGGACGATTGGCACCCTCTCGCCCCTGGCGGCGGCGTGGTTGCCCCACAGTATTGGCTTGGTGGTGGCGATCGCCCTACTGTGGCGTGCGGATCGCAGCTAGAGAGTTATGATGAAAGAAGTGCTGATTGCTCATCCATGCCGCAAACGTTTGATCTTCACGTTGTTGAGACGCGACCCTTGTTGACGCCTGCTACCCTGCTGGCGGATTTACCGCTGACTGAATCCCAAGCTACCCTTGTGGCCACCACTCGCGATCGCATTCGTGACATTTTCAAGGGGCGCGATCGCCGCCTACTCGTCATTGTGGGGCCTTGTTCAATTCATGATGTCAAGGCAGCGCTGGAATATGGGGAAAAGTTGGCTCGGGTGCGCGATCGCCTGCAGGATAGTCTTGAAATTGTTATGCGGGTTTACTTTGAAAAACCACGGACCTCTGTAGGTTGGAAAGGCCTCATCAACGATCCGCACCTCGATGGCAGCTATGATATCAACACTGGGCTACGCCTCGCCCGCAAGCTACTGCTGGATTTGGCCAACTTGGGAATACCCGCCGCTACAGAATTACTCGATCCGATCATTCCCCAGTACATTGCCGACGTTGTCAGTTGGACAGCTATTGGTGCTCGCACCACCGAAAGCCAAACCCACCGTCAAATGGCGTCGGGTCTTTCGATGCCCGTAGGCTTCAAAAATGGCACTGATGGTCACTTAGATTCTGCGATTAATGCCATGATCGCGGCACAGCAGTCACACCATTTTCTGGGAATTAATGCTGAAGGCCGTGCCAGTATTGTTGCCACCACCGGGAATCCTGATACTCACCTTGTGTTGCGCGGCGGTAAAGACGGCCCCAACTATTCTGCGGCCCACATCGAGATGGCTGCTGCACTCTTAGAGCGCAAGGGACTCACACCTCGGCTAATGGTAGACTGTAGCCATGCCAACGCCGCCAAAGACGCCCAACGCCAAGTGCTAGTGTGTGAGAATCTCGCCCAGCAGGTGCAGCAAGGTTCCCGTTATTTAGCGGGTGTGATGATCGAGAGCCATCTCAAGGCGGGTAATCAACCAATTCCCAAAGATCTCTCACAGTTGGTCTATGGCCAAAGTGTTACCGATCCCTGCGTCGACTTTGCGACAACAGTAACGATGCTCGAGCAATTGGCGAGTGCCGTAGGATCCCAACTGGTCGCCAGATAACCGGATCGCCTCCCAAAGGAAGAGAAGCTAGTTACTGGTCTGTTGGGGAGGTAGCTTCAATGAGAAGAATTCTTCCGCATCTTTGAGGATTTGAAAGACCTTGTCCATGCTCGTGAGTTCAAAGAGCATCATCATTTGTTTGGGAATATTACATAGGTAAAGCTGTCCCCCACCTGCACGGACAGTTTTCAGGGCCACAACAAGAGCACCCAAGCCAGAACTGTCAATAAAGGTAACATTCCCACAATCCAGCAATAGAGCTTTAGTCCCCCCTTGAACCAGCTCACTAATGGTTTGACGAAATTCCTGAGCTTGTGGACCACCAAAGACCCCAGACAGCTTGATCACTTCGACAGTGTTGGCCATAACAGGACGACGGAAAGGAGTTCCCCGCTAGTATACAGCCTTTTTTCACAGAGATTCGCAAGGGAGCAAACACATAACCGCCCTTTACTTCGCTCCAGAAATGGCGGGCTCTGTGAAATTTTGTGGAGCGAGCGTAACAAGCCGTAGTAATCATAGTAGGCTTAACTCTAGCCGTTGAGAAATTTTTAGGACGATAACTCATGGTGCAACGTGGTTCTAAAGTCAAGATTCTCCGCCCTGAATCCTACTGGTACAACGAAGTGGGCACCGTCGCCTCTGTGGATCAGACCCCCGGCGTCAAATACCCTGTGATTGTGCGCTTCGACAAAGTCAATTACACGGGCTACAGCGGCAGTGCCAGCGGTGTGAACACGAATAACTTCGCGCTCCACGAAGTGCAGGAAGTGGCTCCTCCCAAAAAAGGTAAATAGTTTCTGGGATCGTGCCGGAATTACCAGAAGTTGAAACAGTACGTCGTGGGCTAGAAGTCGTCACCCTTGAACAACCTATTGTTGAGGTTAACGTACTTCTAGCCCGTTCTATTGCCCTTCCCAAACAGCCGCAAGCGTTCATCGATCGCTTGCGCGATCGCGCCATTGAACAGTGGCAACGACGGGGCAAGTACCTTTTGGCCAACCTAGATGACGGCAGTCGCCTCGTGATTCATCTGCGCATGAGTGGCCAGTTGTTGTGGCTAACCACTCCCCAGCCCCCCTGTCCCCATACGCGTGTGCGCTGGTTTTTCCCAACGACGGCAGAACTCCGCTTTGTGGATCAACGAACTTTTGGTCGCTGTTGGTGGGTTCCTGCACACTGCCGCCCAGAGAAAGCAATTCCCGCGCTGGCCACCTTGGCACCGGAACCCCTGAGTGAGGCTTTTACAGTGGCATTCTTGGCGGCCCGGCTGGCTCAGTGTCGTCGCTCTATTAAAACGGCGCTCTTGGATCAAACTATTGTTGCGGGCATGGGCAATATCTATGCCGATGAGAGTCTTTTTTTGAGTGGTCTGCACCCCGCCCTACCCACCAATACCCTAACCATTGAGCAGATTGTGCGCCTCCACCAGGTCATTCGCCAAGTGCTGAGGGCAGGAATTGCAGCGGCGGGCACGACAATTCGTAGCTTTGTCACGCCGGCGGGGGTGAATGGTCGCTATGGG
Organism: Thermosynechococcus sp. OHK43; assembly: GCF_014466085.1. Lineage (NCBI taxonomy): Bacteria > Bacillati > Cyanobacteriota > Cyanophyceae > Acaryochloridales > Thermosynechococcaceae > Thermosynechococcus > Thermosynechococcus sp. OHK43. The sequence continues at coordinate 4,794 of NZ_JACOMP010000076.1, read as the reverse complement.
GCTCAAGCATGGGTTTATGGTCGCAAAGGGGAGGCCTGCCGCGTCTGTGGCACAACCATTGAACGGCTGCGCTTGGCAGGGCGCTCCAGTCACTATTGTCCCCAGTGTCAGCCACTGTTTTCGGCAATGGGCAAGTAAAGGGTGAGAATTTCTCCCGCTTGGCGATCGCGCCGTTGAATCACCTTAGCGCCAACTGCTTCAATGAGGAGTTTTGCCGCCTGAAAGTTCAGACTCACTTGTCCGGTCGCCGGATGCCAGAGGAGGAGGTGCCCCAAGGCAGCAAGATCACTGCGGTGCTTGTACTGGGGCGATCGTAATTCTAGCTTCACGTGCTGTCCTGCCCGCTGCACCACCAATTGCAGTTCACTCTCCGAGGCAAGGGTTTGGCTATAGTATTCCACTAACCCAGTCAAGACCTGGTCTAAGGAGGCTGGATCACTGAGGACAACGGGTAAGTTGGGCGGATAATCTAGCACTAATTTGACCTGACGCCGCGCCGCCTGTTTTTGCCAGCGAGCCAAGTTGGTTGTCAAGAGTTCCGCCAAGTGGGTCTGCCCAAAAGCAAGGCGGGGTTTGGGGTTAGGACTGGTGAAGATTTCAGCAGCATCACTCAGGAGATTAAAGCGGCTGATTTGATCTTGAATCTCTTGACCAATCTTTTGCAGATACTGGTATGTGCGCTGAGGGAGATTCTCTTGCCGTTGTAGCAATTGGATAAGGGTATTAATGGTGGTGAGGGGGGTACGCACCTCGTGGGAGAGGGCTTGGAGCAGCGGAATGTCAGGGGCCATGGGGATAGAAGTTACAGGCAGGGGCGTGGTCTCCGGTTGACTATAGTCCAGCAGCCATTGACCAAATTGACTCACCAAGCGATAGCTCGGGGGTACCATCTCCACGCTGGCAAACCACTGATCAATGGCGTGGAGATCGCTTAAGGGAAGTTGCTGCCGCAACTGCTGCCAAAAAGCATGAATTTCCTCAGGGGCAAAGGAAAAGTGCAGTCCTTGCTCCCTTTGATAAACCAGCAAAAGATTCACCTCTGGACTTAGAAGCAAGCAAAAGGGACTCATCCCCCCCTGAACTAGGGGCAAAAGGGTCATTGCCGGTAGAGCAGAATTGGCCTCTGACGGCGGCAAGGAGGGAAGCGATCGCCCCTGGGGAATGAGGACATAGGTTTTTAAGGGACAGTCTTGAAGAATAAGGCTGGGGAAAGAAACTAAAAAGCCCTCAATGGGATGTATCACTGCCAATAATTTTTCTAAGGCAGCAACCCCCGCTTGCCACTGCCAAAAGCGATCGCTGGCACGGGTATCATAACGATCAATGGTGGAATGCGAGCGCCCCATAGCAGCCCATGCAACGTCCCCAACTGCCTTGACCATAGCCCCAACGTTTCCGATTCGCCTAGGGTTAAAACCGAACTTAGGCGGGGATGATGCCGTACAGATCGTAAATATCAGCAGCAGTAATTTCTACGGGGACAATCGTGCCTAGGGTAGCGGCTCCCTTGACATAGACAACCCCATCCACATCCGGGGCAAATCGGGGCGATCGCCCAATGAATTCCCCCGTTTGCGGGTTTTCCTGCTCAATGAGCACTGGCACGGTTTTACCCACTTCAGCGGCATTTTTGCGCTGGGCAATGGGTTGTTGCAGTGCCATGAGGCGATCGCGCCGCGCCAGTTTGATCTCCTCGGGAATCTGATCCGGCAGATCATAGGCAGTAGTCCCCTCCTCGGCGGAGTAGGTAAACACCCCCACATGGTCAAATTCATGCCGCTGCACAAACTGGCAGAGATGCTCAAACTGGCTCTCGGTTTCACCGGGAAAGCCCACAATAAAGGTCGTCCGCATCACTGCTTCCGGTAATTCCTGCCGCAGCCGTTCAATCAGGCGATCGTTAACCCCTGCTTGCCAAGGCCGATTCATCGCCCGTAGGACCTCGGGATGGGAATGTTGCAATGGCAAATCCAAATAGGGCAAGATGTTGGGGGTTTCTTGCATTGCTGCAATCACCTCAGGGGTTAGCCCAGTGGGATAAGCATAGTGCAAGCGAATCCACGGCACATCCACTTCGCCGAGGGCGCGAATCAGAGTCGCCAGTTGGGGTTGGCCATAACGATCCAGGCCGTAATTTGTCGTAATCTGGGAAACAATGATAATTTCTTGGACCCCCTCAGCCGCTAACTGGTGAGCTTCGCTAACAATGGACTCAATGGAGCGCGATCGCTGGTTGCCCCGCAGATGGGGAATGATACAAAAGGCACAACGATAGTCACAGCCCTCAGCAATCCGCAGATAGGCCACAGGCGCCGGCGTGGTGCGGTAGCGGGGAACGGTTTCATCGGCAATGTAGGTGGGCACCGCACTAATTTGCTGTACTCGCTCACCCGTTTCTACCCGCTCAATCACCTCCACAATGTGCTGGTAGTCGCCACTGCCGACAACGGCCACCGCCTCAGGCAGCTCTGCCAATAGTTCCCCTTGAAAATGCTGGGCTAAGCAGCCTGTGATTACAATTTTTTTATTGGCCTCCGCCAGCTCTACTAGGGTGCGCACCGACTCTTCGCGGGCGGCTTGAATAAAGCTACAGGTGTTGACAATGACGTAGTCGGCTTCGGTTTCATCGGTACCCACCCCATAGCCCGCTGCGGCCAGCAGACCAATCATGTGCTCCGTATCCACGCGGTTCTTATCACAGCCAAGGTGGGCAAAGGCAATTTTCGGTTTTGTTGGGTTTGGCATCTAAACAGGTCAGCACCATCTAACAGTAGGGGGTAATGTCTTCGCCGCACTCATCCGCTAAATAGGTGAGCGCGCGGAAGCGCAGCCCCACTAACTGATCATAAAGGGGATTGAGTTTACAGAGGGGGGGAATATGGACAATCTTGCGACCAAAGAGGGTAATGTCGCGCTCAAAGGGGCATTGGGGGGGAATCAGGCGGCAGAGAAAGCGAGCGACCTTGGCATCTTTGACCTCTAACCCATCCAGCCAATGGCGCACGGGATCCAACAGGCGCAGGGTTTGTTCATTGCTCCCGTGCTGACCATCAAGGGTATGTTTTAGGGACTCTAGGGCATCAATTTCTAGTCCTAAGGCGCTGCAGAAGCGTTGCAGTTCGGCATCCTCTGATTGGGAGTAAATGCCATTGGCAAGCGCCACCATCACGGCGGTACGCACAAAATTTTCGGCAAGGGCGCGATCGCCCCCAAAGGCTGCCACCAGTTCTGCGTCGGTGACGGGGGCAAAGTGATCAGTGTCAATTTCCGGAGCAATTTCCTCTTGAATCAGGCTTGCAATCAGTTGCTTCTCTTCCGGATCAAAATGACCATCGGCACAGGCAACGCTCAAAAGCCCCTTGATCCAAATGGCCGTTTGTTCCGGTGTGAGTTCAAGGGTACATGCTGCGGTGGTTGCCATAGAGGTTACCCCAAGAGTGCTGCTCACTACGACTGTACTCTAGGTCTTGGCCTTCCGTGCCACCCTCAGCCACAGAGAAAATCCTTGCTACAATTGACGAAGTTTTGTTAAGCACTGTGTCACGGCCTTGACTGTTTCGCTGTTGCCCTCCACCTGCTCAACCCCTTGGTATGCCCTTGATCCCATTTGGCAGGGGGATGCGGCGGCGATCGCCCAAGGACTGCCCCATGATCTTTTAGCGCCGGCGTGGCAAATCCTGATTCTGGGGGATGGCTCCCCCACTCGCCACTTGCAACTGCTGACTGGCGAAACCACGGAAGTGGATGTGATTGATATGTCGGCCATTGGCCATGCCAGCGATCGCGCCCCCGCGCAACTGCAACTAATTCCCGGCCCACGGCTCCGGCGTCAAGTGTGGCTACGCACAGCGTCGGGTCAACGCTTGGCCTATGCCACCTCCTGGTGGGAAGCCGCCCATGTGGATGAGTATTTGCAAAACCGTGCCATGCCCATTTGGACAAACCTCGCCCAGCGCAAGGTGGAGCTTTATCGGGACATTCAGGCGGTGTATCTAGGCCACTCTGAAACGTTGGCGGCAGCCTTTGGGGAAGCAGGACCCTTTTGGGGACGCCATTACCTCTTTTGGCACGATCGCCGTCCCATTACCCTCATCTATGAAGTCTTTTCTCCCTACCTCTGCCGTTACCTTGGCCCGATGGGAAGTGCAGCCTATTGGGCAAATGCAGACCCAACATTAGCCTAAGGCGGGTGTTTCCGTAACGTTTTGTAAATATAATATGAAAAGATTTTTGTCCCCCTAAGGGACTGGGTTCATCTTCGTCAGTTAGGGTAGCGTTATTCATGCGAGTTGCAATTGCCGGCGGTGGCTTAGCGGGCTTAGCCTGTGCCAAGTATCTAGTGGATGCAGGACACACCCCGATTGTGTTTGAGCGTGCCAATGTTCTTGGGGGCTTGGTGGCGGCATGGCAGGATGCCGATGGCGATTGGGTGGAAACAGGCTTGCACGCCTTTTTTGGCGCCTACCCCAATATGCTGCAACTCCTAGAGGAATTGGGGATTAGCGATCGCCTACAATGGAAACGCCATGCCCTGATTTTTAACCAACCGGAAAAGCCAGGGGTCCTCTCGTGGTTTGATGTCCCGGATATTCCTGCCCCCTTTAATGTGCTGCTCTCCATTTTGCGCAACAACGATATGCTGACGTGGGAGCAGAAGTGCCGCTTTGCCTTGGGGCTGTGGCCAGCGATTGTGCGCGGCCAAAAATACGTCGAGGCAATGGATCAGTACACCCTTCTAGAGTGGCTACAACGCCAAGGGATCGATGAGCGGGTAAACTCCGACATTTTTATTGC
>NZ_JACOMP010000075.1:0-4538 GCF_014466085.1 Thermosynechococcus sp. OHK43 | reverse complement strand
GCCAAATCAGTGAGGCATCCCCAGGATAGTGGCGATCGCCCCCAGATGTCTTAATGATCAGCCCCCCCGCTGCCGCGGCTGAAAAGGCAATCTCCCGAATGGGTTGCCACTCCTTACCCACCAAAAGTTGCAATTGCGACGGCTCTTGCGCAGCAGCAGCCGACTTCAGCAGCAGCCACCAGGTCTTCCAGAGTTGCCGTGCCGTTCCTAAACGCACCTCGCCCCCCTGGGGAATCGGTACCTGCTCGTACCGCCATGCCGGCAGCGGTTCACTGACGTATTGGGTGGGCAAAAATGAATGGGCTTGGAGTACACTGGCCACTAAATCTGCAAAGGGTGCCTCGGTAAAAAGGGTTACTTTTTCATCGGCCACACTGGCTCCCTCCACCACCGCAACGACCGTGTCAGTGACAGTGCGCAGTTGATAACTGTGATTGCCCAAATCCACCACCTTCAAATCGGCACTTTGATAGGTACTGGGCAAGGGGTGCTGTTGCAGGATCAGCATTTGAATCACCTGCTCATTTGTCCACTCAATGAGAGTAGTTTCGTTAGCAACCGCCATTGGCTGGGGAGTGGTGGTTGGGGGTGGCAACGGTATCTCTTGAATGTCTCCATCCTCCAAAACCACTTCGCCGTTGGGTAGGATGGTGCCTGCGAGCTTGGCCTCCTCCAGGTCTTGGCGGCGGGCGATCGCCCCAGTCAAATCCGCCTCCGATAAATCTGCACCCACCACATTCGTATCCTTGAGATTACTGTCGTGGAGAACTGCCCCCTTGAGGATGGCACCGCTGAGGACTGCTCGCTGCAAATTGGCTCGGGAGAGGTAGGCTCCCACCAAAACAGCACCACTTAGGATTGCGTCCTGCAAGTTTGCATCGGTGAGGTTAGCCCCACTGAGATCTGCACCAATCAGGTTAGCTCCCCGCAGATTGGCATTGGCCAGGTTAGCCTTGATCAAATCCGCCCCACTCCAATTAATGCCCTGCAGATTGGCTCCCGCCAGATCAACATGGCTGAGTTGTACTAAAGGAAACACACTGCCTGCCAAATTAACACCACGGAAATTCCGCACTCCACGGGCAAATTCACTTAACAAGGTTTCAAGGGTCATGGCTTTGCTCATAGCCGCTCACAATCAGGGCACAACAGCGTCACTCAGGCACACTGCTTATAGCTATTCTAGGTCTTGATTCGAATCCACAGGAGCCAATCACCAATGCCATGGTTTGTCAAAATTGAGCGCGGCATTGTGGACAAAGCAACCTTTGATCGCTATGTTCCTGCCCATCGGGCCTATGTACGCTCCCTCATTGCCGCCGGCCATCAAGCCCGCACGGGATACTGGGCTGAGCGAGGGGGTGGCATGCTGTTGTTTCAGGCCGATTCCCGCAAGGCGGCTGAGGAAATTGTTGCCCGTGATCCCCTCGTCCAACACCAGTGCGTCCACTACGAACTCCATGAGTGGTGTATTGTCGAAGCCCCCGACTAGCCTTGGCGCAGTTTTTCTGCCCAGACACGGGTGGGTAGCCCCCACACATAGATAAAGCCCTCAGCTGCCCTGTGGTCGAATTGATCCTCCCTGCCATAGGTGGCCAAATCAGGCGTATAAAGGGAGTAGGGAGATTGCCGCCCCACCACCCGTGCAGTCCCCTTAAAGAGCTTGACGCGCACGGTACCTGTGACCCGCTGCTGAGTCTGTTGAATAAAGGCATCGAGGGCTTCCTTGAGGGGGCTGTACCAGAGGCCGTTATAGACCAAGCGGCTGTAGGTTTCCTCAATGCCCCGCTTATACTGCGTCACATCAGCAGTCAGAGTCAAACTTTCCAAATCGCGGTGGGCGTCAATGAGCACCAGTAGACCAGGGGCTTCGTAAATTTCACGGGATTTAATGCCAACCAGGCGATTTTCAATCATGTCAATGCGGCCAAAGCCGTGGCGACCCACTCGCTCATTGAGTTCACTGACCAATGTCACAGGATCAAGGGGGCGACCATCGAGGCTGGTAGGAACCCCTGCTTCAAAGCCAATATCCACATACTCCGGGGAGTTGGGGGTGTGTTCAATGGCTTGGGTCATCAAATAGACCTCCTCAAGGGGTTCAATCCACGGATCCTCAAGGGGGCCAGCTTCAATACTGCGTCCCAAAAGATTGCGGTCAATGCTGTAGGGGGAAGATTTCTTGACAGGCGCAGGAATGCCAAAGCGTTCGCCGTAGGCAATGGTTTCTTCACGGCTCATGCCCCATTCACGCGCGGGTGCCAAGACCTTGAGATGGGGATTGAGGGCAGCGATCGCCACATCAAAGCGGACTTGATCATTCCCTTTCCCAGTACAGCCGTGGGCAACAGCGTCAGCACCGTATTGGGTAGCCGCCTCCACCAAGAGCTTGGCAATCAAGGGGCGAGCAAGGGCCGTCGAGAGGGGATAGCGATTTTCGTAGAGGGCGTTGGCTTGAATGGCTGGAAAAGCATAGTTGCGGATGAACTCAGCTTTGGCATCAGCCACTAACGAGGCGCTGGCACCTGCATCAAGGGCCTTTTGGCGAATGGGCTCCAGTTCATCCCCCTGTCCTAAATCCACTGCGAGGGTAATAACTTCCTTCACTCCCCACTCGTGCTTGAGATAGGGAATACATACGGAGGTATCCACCCCCCCCGAATAGGCCAAAATGACTTTTTCTGCACGCCCCATGAGTCTTTCCTGACTTGTCTGAAACAAACGCGATCGCTACTATAGCGGATCTGTTTGCCCGAAAAGTCATTAGTCCCCCTGTTGAGTTGGTTGAGCCTCAGGGTGAGGGCTGTTTCACTTCGTTTGCTAGGGGCAGGCCTTGCTCAAAACAGGTCAAATTTTCAATCGTGGTACGGGCAATATCCGTGAGAGCATTGCGGGTAAAGAAGGCCTGGTGGGCAGTAATCACCACATTGGGGAAGGATTGCAGGAGTTGGAAGGTGTCGTCCTGGATGATGGTGTCCGAGAGGTCTTGGAAAAAGAGGGAGTCTTCCTCTTCATAGACATCAATGCCCAGATAACCAATTTGGCCGCTTTTAATGCCCTCAATGACGGCTTTGGTGTCCACCAGTTTGCCGCGACTGGTATTGATTAGCATGACGCCCCGCTTCATTTGGGCGATCGTGGTGGCGTTGATCAGGTGTTCATTTTCGGGAAGCAGGGGGCAATGGAGGGTAATAATGTCGGATGCCGCCAGCAATGTTTCTAAGGTTGTGTAGGTACCAATCTCCCTAAAAGCTTCACTAGGGTAGGGATCGTAACCGTAAAGGTGGCAGCCAAAACCATGCAAAATCTGAGCAACAACTCGGCCAATTTTACCCGTGCCAATGATGCCAACGGTACAACCATGGAGGTCAAAGCCCATCAGTCCCTCTAGGGAAAAGTTATCATCGCGCACCCGGTTGTAGGCACGGTGGAGTTTGCGGTTGAGCATCAGGATCAGCCCCACCGTATGCTCTGCCACCGAATAGGGGGAATAAGTACTCACGCGGGTAACCGTTATGCCCACGTTGGCCGCCGTAGCTAAATCCACATTGTTAAAGCCCGTACAGCGCAGGGTGACTAGACGCACCCCCAACTGTGCGAGTCGCTCTAGGGTCTGTGCCCCAAGATCGTCATTGACAAAGGCACAGATTGCATTGTGCCCCTCAGCCAGGGACACTGTTTGAGGCCGCAGCAGCAAATCGTAATAGGTTAGAACATGGGGATGGCCTTGAGCCGCATTGGCAGCATCCAAAAACTGGCGATCGTAGGATTTCGCACTAAAAACCGCAACCTTCATGGGGGATCTCCTCGGGTAAGCAACAGGACAGCCCTTTCCAGAGGGGGTAAACACAGCCAATACCCATAATTAGGAAACCATGTCCCGTGTTGTGTTTGTAACGCCCCATCTTGGCAAAGAGCTGTAGCTAGCCTAGCGAGTCTCAGTTTAAGGTTCTGTTAAGTTGCGGCAAAGACTGCCTTAGTGCAGATGCTAAGGCAACACCTGAAGAGATACTCACAGAAACGCCTCAGGACGGGTGAAAAAACTGCCGAATGGTTGCCGCAATATACTCAATGGTGGCATCGCTTAATTCAGGCCAAATGGGCAAGCTAAGAACCTCGCTAGCAAGGCGATCGCTCACAGGATTGGGAGGAGATTGCCCCTTGTACATCGGAAAGTGATCTTGGGGAATGGGGTAGTAAATCATTGAACTAATGCCAGCCTCCTTTAGGTAAGCCACAAGCGCATCCCGCTGGCCATTCAGCACCCGAATCGTATATTGATGAAACACATGCCCCGCAGACACGGCTGGGGTCACTACTGCCTCAAGACCAGCCAAGGCTTGGTTATAGGTTTGGGCGACTCGCCGTCGCTGTTGATTCCAGCGATCGATATGGGGCAGCTTCACCCGTAGAATTGCTGCCTGGAGGCTATCCAAGCGGGAATTGTAGCCAATTATTTCGTGGTGGTAGCGTTGACGGGCGCCGTGAACCCGCAGCATGCGCGATCGCTCTGCTAAATCCTCATCATTGGTAGTAAT
>NZ_JACOMP010000074.1:0-4316 GCF_014466085.1 Thermosynechococcus sp. OHK43 | reverse complement strand
GGACTTTGGTGACTTTGTAGGAGCCGCCATAATGTCCCACATCTTCCCCCAGCACAAAAACCGTGGGATCTCGCTCCATTTCTTCATCAATGGCAGCACGAAGGGCATTAAACATGAGGGTCTCAGCCATGGTTGCGCGGCAGACATTCAGTAAGGACTATTTCCTAGAGTAGTTGAAACTGCGCCGCCTGCGATCGCCCCCCCTACGAGTTCTGATGATTAAAAGCCCTGATTGATATCCCGATGCCCTCTAACCCCTAGGGCGTCTATACTGAAAACATATTGGCCCTCAGCGGTTTCGGAGTACCCACAATTGAGGTCTTTGGCGCGATCGCTCCCTGCCCATCCCAGCAGTTTTGCAGCCATTCACCATGAGCTGCAACAGGATCAGGTTTTGCCGTCACATTTAATGAAGTGAATTTAATCAAAGTGAAAAAGAAGATGAAATGGGTATAATCCATTGAGAACTATCGCGACAACGGTAGGGAGGGTTGAACATTTCACAGCATTGCCAGTCTTTACTCATTACCGGTGTCGATACTGGGGTGGGCAAAACAATGATCACACGAGCCCTGTGGTCTTACGCCCATCGCTACCGTCCTCAAGAACGCTGGGGCATTCTCAAGCCCATGCAAAGTGGAACAGCGGTTGAGATTGGCGATGGGGACTACTACTGTCAAACCCTACCTCTGGAACAAACGCCCAGGGAGGTGTGCCCTCTGAGTTTTGGAGCCCCCCTTGCGCCTCCCATTGCAGCCCAATTGGAAAATCGCAGGATTGATTTAGCCCCCATCTGGCAGACTTACCAGCAGCTTCAGGAGCGGTTTGATTATCTTTTAGTTGAAGGGATTGGGGGCCTAGGCTCGCCCATTACTTGGGAGTGGACAGTGGCGGATTTGGCAGCCGCTTGGCAGTTGCCCATTGTCTTAGTGGCAACAGTACGCTTGGGGGCGATCGCCCAAATTGTGGCCAATATTGCCCTTGCCCGGCAGTACCAGTTGGCCATTCGTGGTCTAATTCTCAACTGTGTTACCCCCTGTAGTGATGCCGAGATTGAACAGTGGACCCCCCCAGACTTTCTCAGCCATTTTACCCAAGTGCCGGTGTTGGGGGTGCTGCCCTATGGTCAACCGTCCAATGAGCACTTGGCGGAAGTGGTAGCTGAATGGCCCCTACATCTGCTTTGGCGCTGAGGAGAGTTAGGCAGGAAATGATTTTGAGGTCGATCAAGGATCAATCAAGGATCATAATAAATAAAAGTGACTGAAATTTGATTGACACATTGATCGCTGCAACTGACCTATGCTAAAGCTCTATGGCGGCGCCAAATCCCGCGCCAGTATTGTCCGCTGGTATTTAGAAGAACTGGGCATTCCCTATGAGTTTGTGCTGATAGATCTCCAAGCTGGGGAACAACATCAGCCTGAATTTCTCAAACTCAACCCCATGGGTAAAGTGCCCGTGATTGTGGATGGGGATGTGGTGCTTTGGGAATCAGGGGCGATTTTGCTCTATCTTGCCCAGGTTCACGGTGAATTACCCAAGGATGCGGCCGCCGCTGCCCAAGTTTATCAGTGGGTGCTGTTTGCCAACTCTACCCTGACCCAGGCAATGTTTCCGCCCGAAACGCGCGATCGCCAGCTTCCACAACTGCTCAAGGGCATTGAGACGGCTCTCATGGGGCAATCCTACATTCTCGGCAAGGACTTTTCGGTGGCCGATGTTGCCCTCGGGTCGATGCTGGCCTATCTCCAGATGCTCTTTCAGGTGGACTTGAGTCCCTATCCTGCTGTAGCGGATTATGTAGCCCGCTTGCAACAACGGCCTGCCTTTCAGAAGGGTTTAATGGGAGCTAGGGCATGAATGTCATCTTCCGTGAAGTGAATCCCTTTGATGTATGGATTTGGGTGGAATTTGCGGCACCACCTTCGTCCGTGGAGCAGCAGTATCTGGAGGAAGTCTTTAACTCCTGGTTTTTCCTTGGGAAACTGGGGGGATTCAATGCTGAGAATCTTCAAGTCCAGGAAACAGGTTTAGACCTCAGTCACCTAGAGTACGATCGCGCCCAAGCCGAAAGTTCGCTGATGGCGGTGATGCACAATATGGGCGAGTTTGAGTACAACGATCGCTGGGCTCGCTGCTGGTTTGATTTGGGTACCAGTGACGCCTTGGCCTTGGATGTCTTAATCAATGCCCTCCATCAATTTAGTGAGGACTATGTGCCCTTAAAAACCCTCGTGATTGGTGGTGACAACCCTGAGTGGCCGATCGCCACCAGTGAACAGCGGGAAATGATTGAGCAATCGGCGTGGAACTAAGTGCACGGCGTCTTGCCCTTGATGCCCTAGACCGGGTAGCCAAGGGCGCCTATGCCGATGTGGCACTGCATCAGGTCTTGCAGCGGTATGCCCTCGATGGGAGCGATCGCACCCTAGTGACTGAACTGGTCTATGGAACTATTCGCCAACAGCGCACCTTAGATACCCTGATTCAGGGGTTTTGTCGCCAACTTCCTCCCCTGCCTGTCCAGTTAGTCTTGCGTTTAGGACTCTATCAACTGCGGTACCTGGATCGCATCCCCACCCATGCCGCCGTCCACAGCAGCGTTGAATTGGTCAAGCAGATTGGCTTAGGAGGCTTTGCCAAACTGGTGAATGGGGTCTTGCGCCATTACAGCCGCTGCACCAGCGATCCCCTTGAAGCTTTCATTGCCCACCTCCCCCTGGTGTCTCAACTCGGGTGTCGCTATAGCTTTCCCGATGCACTGATTGCCTCTTGGTTAGAACGTTTGCATCTTCAGGAGTGTACTGCCCTCTGTCAGTGGTTCAATCAGCCGCCCCGCCTCGATCTACGCCTCAATCCACTGCGAGTAACAGCTGATCAGCTAATCGCTGATTTTGAAACAGCAGGCTATGGGTTGCAACCAATTCCCCCCCTGCCCCAAGGACTGGTTCTATCCCACTGTGGGCAATCGATGCAGGAACTCCCCGGCTATGCCGCAGGTTACTGGTCGGTTCAGGATCGGGCAGCACAATGGGTAAGCCATCTGTTAGATCCCCAGCCCGGGGAGGTGGTCATTGATGCCTGTGCCGCCCCCGGAGGAAAAACCACCCACATTGCTGAGTTAATGGGAGATCAAGGCCGTGTCATTGCCTGCGATCGCTCCCCCGCTCGTTTGCGGAAACTGCAGCAAAATCGCGATCGCCTCGGCCTCAAAAGCATTGAAATTCACACCCTAGATAGTGCGACGGCAGGGGATTTTGCAGCAATGGGCGATCGTGTCCTTTTAGACGTACCCTGCTCGGGAACAGGCACGCTGCACCGCCATGCCGATGTCCGCTGGCGACCCCTAAAGACGCGCTTAGCTGAACTCTTGCCCCTGCAAGCCCAACTCTTGGCCACCGTCTCCCAGTGGGTCAAACCCCACGGCTTACTCGTTTATGCCACCTGTAGCTTGGAATCGGCAGAAAATGAGGCCCAGATTCAGCAGTTTCTGGCTCACCATCCCCAGTGGCACATTGAACCACCGCCCCCCAACTTTCCCCTAAAAGCAGCACCGGCAGGTTGGATCACCGTGTGGCCACAACGGGATGACATGGATGGCTTTTTTATGGTGCGGTTGCGACGCGATAGCTAAGCCCCAAAGCCACCAGAATTAAAATACCCACCCCCAGCAGGCCGGCGATCGGGTTACCGTTAATGCCCGTTAGCCACTCTGGTGCCACACCGGTGTAGGTCACCAATTTTCCCACATTGACACCAAAATAAGCCCAGACTAAGCCACCGTGAAGTCCCATGGGAAAGCCTAAACGGCCACCAAAGACCCATTTACTCAAACTGAGAATCCAACCCAACAGTGCTAAGCCAAAAAACTGCGGCCATGTGGCTAAAATCACCTCTAAGGGATGCAGATAGTGCAACGCCGCAAAAATCAGGCCATTGAGCAAGAGAGCAAACCACGGTTGGTACTCTAGCTCTAGTTCCTGCAACAGCCAGCCCCGAAACAACAATTCCTCAGCAAAGCCCACAGCAACACCGGTTAGGACGCCATCCAGCAGCACCAGACCAAAGCGATCCGGCAGCCCCTGCCAGCTCACCCAACCCAAAAGCCCCTCAATGGCAAATAGCAGGCCAACCAAAAACACACCCGCTAGCCACCCCAGCAAAGCATCCCGCCCAAAGTTCCAACCGCCCTTCAGGCCATAAAACACGAGGGGCGATCGCTGGTGGTGTACCCGCTGCCCCCAGACTCGCAGCAAGAGAATAAAAATGAGGTACAACAGCCCCATATTGACAAAGCTAGCTGCTCCCCCTGC
>NZ_JACOMP010000073.1:0-9344 GCF_014466085.1 Thermosynechococcus sp. OHK43 | reverse complement strand
TTGCGGGAACCGCCAGTCCACCACCCTTACCGCAGCAGCGCCGCCTTGTCCTCAAAACCCTCAAGGAATGGCCGCTGACTTTAGGGCGCCAAGCGAGCAACAGCTATCAGCATTGGCAACTGGATGCCCCCACGGTGTCCTTGCGCCACGCCAGCATTGATCGCACCAGTGCGGGTCTCTACGTTCTGAGGGATTTGGGCAGCAGCAACGGCACCTATGTCAACGCCAAACTCCTAAAAGGTCCCTACACGCTGCGCAACGGTGATCAGATTCGCATTGGGCCTTTTGTCCTTCTCTACCGCCATGAGACCTTAGAAATTACGGATCAGGGCAGTCATCTTCGCATTGATGCTTGGGGATTGGAACGACGGGTAAAAACACCAGCGGGCGATCGCTCCCTCTTACAAGGGGTTTCCTTTGTGGCGGAGCCGAGACAACTTGTGGGTATTGTCGGTGGCAGTGGTACGGGGAAATCCACCCTCTTAAAAGTGTTGATGGGGCTAGATCCACCTCAGGAAGGACAGGTGCTGCTCAATGGTTTGAATTTGCATCGCCATCTTGGCACCTACCGCCACCAAATTGGTTATGTACCCCAAGATGATATTGTCCATGCCCGCCTCACAGTGGCCGAAGTCCTGAATTATGCGGCGCAACTGCGCTTACCGGCGGATACCGATGCCCAAAACCGCAGGGCAGCAATTGAGCGAGTGCTTGAACAGGTGCAGTTAAGGGGTACGGAACATCAACTGGTGGCCAGCCTCAGTGGCGGTCAGCGCAAGCGGGTGAGTATTGCCGTTGAGCTATTGGCCAATCCCAAGCTCTTTTTCCTTGACGAACCCACCTCGGGTCTAGATCCCGGGCTAGACTTTTTGCTGATGCAGTTGCTGCGGCAATTGGCAGATCAAGAACGCACAATTGTTTTGGTTACCCACGCCACGAGCCATGTGTATCTGTGCGATCGCCTACTCGTTCTTGGTCCCGGGGGGCGTCTTTGCTATTTTGGCCCGGCCGATGAGGCTCGTCAATTCTTTAGTCCAACGGGCGATCGCCCCCTGAATTCTGTGGCTGAAATTTATGCCCTCCTGACTCCCGAAAATAGTGCTGCATGGAGTCAAAAATTTCGCCAATCTGCCCATTATGAACGCTACCTTGCCAGCCACCTCAGTATCGGGTCCCACTACGAGAGTACCAGTGTTCTGGGGGCGGAGAGTCGTCCCAATGCCGAACCCCCACCGCAGCAGCCGGCACCGCCTCACCTCTACCAATGGCGGGTATTGTGCCAACGCCAGTGGCAACTCCTCTGGCGCGATCGCCTCAGCCTTGTCTTAAATTTGATCAGTGTCCCTATTGCCCTGCTGCTCACCCGCTTTGCCAGCGATCGCTCCCCCTTTGGGCCCCAAGATCCCCCCAGTCTGCTGCAAGCGGCTCAAACCCTGCGCATTCTCTTTGTCTTTACCTGTGCCTGTCTTTGGGTGGGACTCTCGGGCTGGGCGCAAGCCTTGATCACAGAGGTGGCCATCTACCGCCGCGAACGCCTTGCCAATCTCAGTCTCTGGGCCTACATGGCAGCCAAACTCACCCTTGGCAAGGGCATGGCCTTGGCACAAACGCTGCTCATTACCCTGGTGGGACTGTTGGCCTTTGGTCTGCCAAAGGGTGCCCTCCTCCCTTGGCCCCTAGGGTTTGGCATCACCACCTTCCTGACGCTCGTGGCGAGTCTCTGTTTGGGTCTTTTGATCTCGGCGGCCGTGCACAACAGCGATCAAGCAAGCAAGATTTTACCGCCGTTGCTCCTGCCGCAAATTATCTTTGCCGGCGTCCTCTTTAAGCTCACGGGCGTTGCAACGGCTCTCTCTTGGCTGACAATTGGCCGTTGGACCATGGGTGCCTATGGTACCTTGATTGACGTGAATGGTATGGTACCGCCACCCCTCGATTTTGGCCTCTTTGAACCACCGCCCCAGCCCTTTGATCCGACGCCTGTCTATGCCCCCACTTGGGATAATCTGCTGCTGAATTGGGGAATGCTGATTCTCCACAGCCTCATTTACACGGGTGTGGCCACGTATCTGCAAAGCCGCAAAGGCTAACACCGCCTGTGCAAACTGCTGCTGTACCTTCCGCATATTTACCTATTGCGATGTCCCCCATCGTAAAGGACGATCTAGTCAATTAGCTAAAATTTTTCCATCTCAAGTGAGACCGCTGCTGCACCCATGGAGACTGATGTTGTTTCCCTGTACGGGCGCGACTACATTCCCATTGTTGCTCCGCCCCTGCCGGCCACCAAAATTCAAACCCACCCTAAAACCGTTCCCGTTCTCAAGGATGATGATGTGCTGCTCATCTGTGATGAGTTGGGCAATATCTGCAATGATGAACAGCAAACGGCGATTACGGGGCTGTTTTGCCAGGATACCCGCTTCCTGAGTCAAGCGGAGTTGCGGGTGGGGGGCGATCGCCCAGTGCTGCTGAGTTTTCACTGTACGGGTAGCCACGCCCTCAAGGTAGTGTGTACCAACCCCAAACAACCCGATGTGCCAGCGGAAGCGTTGGCGATCGAGCGCTTCCTAGTGGTACGGGGCGCCCTCTTTGAAACGCTTCTGATTACCAACCACCAAGTACAGCCGGCAGTGGTGGATATTCAACTTACCTTTGCAGCAGACTTTCAGGATTTATTTGAAATTCGCCAATACGGTGGTGGTCGCCCACAGCGGGGACAGACGTTGCAACCCGTCGGTTGTGAATTACGCCACACCAAGGGACGCGCCGATCTCTGCTTCGCCTATCAAGGTCTGGATGGGGCCCTGATGGAGACCCAAGTTCAGTTTTTGGGCACTCCCCCCGACCGTCTTGATGACACCACAGCCACATGGCACCTTAAGCTCGAACCCCAAGGCTACCACCGTATTCACTATTGCGTCCGTCCCTTTACCAATGGGGCACCTACGGCACAGGTAGCAGTGCCTTCCTCCCTAGCGGCTGCGGATCAAGCGGCTCGACAGGAACGGCAACAATGGTGGTCAGACTGTACAGAAATCGTCACCTCGAATCCGCAGTGGAATCGCATCCTGCGGCGGGGGATGGCGGATCTCTATATGCTGTTGCAGTCCTTTGGCCATGGCAAGGTTTTGACTGCGGGTATTCCGTGGTTTGCGACGCTCTTTGGTCGCGACTCCATTATTTCAGCCATGCAAACGCTGATCCTCAATCCGGCGATCGCCCGTGATACGCTGCGCACCCTTGCCCACTACCAAGGCAGGGAGGTCTGTCCTGAGCGCGATGAGCAACCGGGGAAAATTCTCCACGAGCTGCGCTTTGGCGAAATGGCACGCAACCGCGAAATCCCCCATACCCCCTACTACGGCACAGTGGATGCCACCCCCCTCTGGCTAATGCTCTACAGCGACTACTATGCGTGGACAGGCGATCGCGCCACCTTAGCGCAGCTATGGCCCCATGCCCTTGCTGCCATGGCTTGGATTGATCAACAGATGGCTGCCACAGGCTACCTCAGCTACAATCGCCAAGCCGGAAAGGGGATTGACAACCAGGGCTGGAAGGACTCCGGTAACTGCATTGTCAACCGCTGCGGCGAACTTGCCCAGGGCCCCATTGCCCTCTGTGAAGTCCAAGGCTATGTCTATGCTGCCAAAACTCGCCTCAGTGTCATTGCTCAGGCCCTAGGCTATGGCGAGTGGGGCGATCGCTGGCAGCGGGAGGCCACCGACCTCAAAGCACGCTTTAACCGCGACTTTTGGCTGGAATCCGACGGATTCTATGCCCTTGCCCTCGACGGTGACGGTCGGCCGGTGGATAGCCTCACTTCCAATGCTGGCCAATGTCTGATGACAGGGATTTGTGACCCCGAGAAAGCCCAACGGGTGGGGCAACGTCTGCGGCTCCCGGATCTGTTCAATGGTTGGGGGATTCGTACCCTGAGCAGCACCTCCCCAGCCTACAATCCCATTGGCTACCACTTGGGGTCAGTGTGGCCCCACGATACCAGCCTGATTGCCTTTGGCCTGCGGGCAATTGGCGATAGTGACTTTGCCCTGACGCTTGTGGATACCCTTTTTGATATGACCTGTCGGCAGCCGGATTTGCGTCCCCCAGAACTGTTCTGTGGCTTCGATCGCCAGACCTATCCCCAGCCCGTACAGTACCCAGTGGCCTGCTCCCCCCAAGCCTGGGCAACCGCCAGCCTCTTCCAGTTCATCCAGATCATGGTTTGGCCACTTGTGGATGCCCCCCAAGGCAAATTCTTGCTCCACCAGCCCCTGTTGCCCGCCAGTATTGAGGAACTCCACATTCGTAATCTACGCCTTGGCAACAGTCGCTTTGAGCTGCGGCTCTGGCGCACGGGGGCAAATGGCTGTGACTGGGAACTCCACACCGCGTAACAAAGCGTAACTTGGGGCGATCGCCCTCGCTAAAGTAGAGGTGGCTCAGTTCCCACCTTTTGTAGCACCAGTAACCGCATGACCCGAACCACGACCTACGACATTTGGCGCGCCGGTCATCAGCCTCTGCGTCCC
This sequence comes from Thermosynechococcus sp. OHK43, assembly GCF_014466085.1. Taxonomy (NCBI): domain Bacteria; kingdom Bacillati; phylum Cyanobacteriota; class Cyanophyceae; order Acaryochloridales; family Thermosynechococcaceae; genus Thermosynechococcus; species Thermosynechococcus sp. OHK43. The sequence continues at coordinate 4,806 of NZ_JACOMP010000073.1, read as the reverse complement.
CTCTTTGCCCCCAAAAGTGTGGCTGTCATCGGTGCCAGCGAAAAAGAAGGCAGTGTTGGCCGCACCCTGCTGTGGAATTTGATTCAAAGCCCCTTCGGCGGCACCGTCTTTCCCGTTAACCCGCACCGCAGTTCTGTGTTGGGCATCAAGGCCTATGCCAGTGTGACGGCTATCCCAGAGGCGGTTGATCTCGCAGTCATTGCCACCCCTGCGGCTACAGTGCCAGCGGTGGTTGCCGAGTGTGCCGCAGCAGGCGTCAAAGGAGCCATTATTGTTTCAGCGGGGTTTCGCGAAGTAGGGGCAGCGGGACTGGCTCTTGAGGAGGAGATTTTAACCATTGCCCGTCAGGCACGGATGCGCATTATTGGCCCCAATTGTTTAGGGGTGATGTGTCCGCCCACGGGTTTGAATGCCACCTTTGCTGCCAAAATGGCGCGATCGGGGCATGTTGGCTTTCTCAGTCAAAGTGGCGCCCTGTGTACCTCAATTTTGGACTGGAGTTTGCAGGAGAATGTCGGCTTTAGTGCCTTCGTCTCCATTGGCACGATGCTGGATGTGGGCTGGGGTGACCTCATCTACTACCTAGGCGATGATCCGCAAACCCGCTGCATTGTTATCTATATGGAATCTTTGGGGGATGCGCGATCCTTCCTCTCAGCAGCGCGGGAAGTGGCCTATATCAAGCCCATTATTGTCATCAAAGCCGGACGGACTGCTGCCGCTGCCCAGGCCGCTGCTTCCCATACAGGGGCATTGATGGGATCCGATGCAGTGGTGGATGCAGCACTAGAACGCTGTGGGGTGCTGCGGGTGGAAACCATTGAAGATTTGTTTGACATGGCAGAGGTTTTGGACAAGCAATCGCGTCCCAAAGGCCCCCATCTGACGATTCTCACCAATGCTGGCGGCCCGGGGGTCTTGGCTACTGATGCTCTGATTCGTGCAGGTGGCAAACTGAGTTCTCTCTCCGCGGATACCCTACAGGCACTGAATCAAGTGCTCCCCCCCGCTTGGAGCCACGGCAACCCCGTGGATATTTTGGGGGATGCAACCGCCGATCGCTACCTCAAGGCACTGCAACACTGTGAAACGGATGCCAACAGTGATGGCCTACTGGTGGTCCTCACTCCCCAAGCCATGACGGATCCCTTGGCGATCGCCCAAGATCTTGCCACCTATGCCCAAAACCGTCCCAGTGGTGCCAAGCCGATTCTGGCCAGTTGGATGGGGGGCAACACAGTGAAACCAGGGGAAGCCATTCTCAACCAAGCGGGCATTCCCACCTATGGCTATGCCGACACCGCTGCCCGCATCTTTAGCTATATGTGGCGCTATAGCGACCACTTGCAGGCACTGTACCAAACGCCCGCTTTGCCCTTGACCACTACCCCCCCGAATCGAGAGTCTGTAAGTCAACTGTTTGAGCAAGTGCGCAGCGAGGGACGTACCCTGTTAACGGAGTGGGAAGCCAAGGCTGTTCTTGCTGCCTATGGCCTGCCAGTGGTGGAAACCTGTATTGCCCGCAGTGAAGCAGAGGCAGTGGCTGCTGCCGATCGCCTCGGGTATCCCGTGGTTCTCAAGCTCTATTCACCAACAATTACCCACAAAACCGATGTTGGGGGTGTCGCCCTCAATCTTCCCGATGCTGCTGCCGTCATCACTGCCTACCAACAAATTGAGAAAAATGTCACCACTGCTGCGGGAGCGAGTCATTTTGCTGGCGTCACTGTGCAGCCAATGATTCCCTGGAAAGGGTTTGAGCTCATTGTGGGCAGTTCCACCGATGCTCAATTTGGTCCAGTGATTCTCTTTGGCACAGGCGGACAGTTGGTGGAAGTTTTGGAGGATACAGCGATCGCCCTGCCCCCCTTGAACACCACCCTAGCGCGGCGCCTCATTCAGCAAACCAAAATCTCCCGTGCTTTTACCGGCGTGCGGGGCTGGCCAGCCCTTAACCTTGCCCTGCTTGAGGATCTGCTCGTACGCTTTAGCCTGCTGGTGGTGGAGCAACCGTGGATCAAAGAAATTGACATCAATCCCCTGCTGGTGGCACCCCCCGATCGCCTACTGGTCTTAGATGCTCGCCTTGTGCTCCACCAGCAGGAAAGTATGTTTGTTAAGCCTGCAATTCGTCCCTATCCCAGCCAATACGTCAGTCCGTGGCAGTTGCGCGATGGTACCCCAGTGCTGATTCGCCCCATTCGGCCAGAGGACGAACCCTTGATGCGCCAGTACCACGCCACCCTCTCGGAGCAGAGCGTCTATTTGCGCTATTTCCACCTGATGAAGTTATCGCAGCGGGTTGCCCACGATCGCCTGGTGCGCATCTGTTTTGTGGACTACGATCGCGAAATGGCCCTTGTGGCGGAACACCAAGGGGCCGCAGGTCCTGAAATTATTGGCGTTGGCCGCCTTAGCAAGGATCACTTTAGTCCCACGGCGGAGTTTTCGCTGTTGATTAGCGATCGCTGGCAGCGGCAAGGCCTGGGGACGGAATTGCTGCAGCGCTTGATTCAAATTGGCCGCGATGAAGAGCTGAGGGCAATCCACGCCTATGTTCTCAAGGACAACGAGGGGATGATCCGTATTTGCCGCAAACTCAACTTTGAATTGACTGCCGGCGATGATCCCAGTGTTTGGTTTGTGCAGCTCACTCTCTAGGAGTGGCCGTGAGGGACCATTGACGTAGGACAATAGTTGCCGTTGAGTCTATTGCGGAAATTGTCGGACATCGTGGATAAAATAACGCGGGTTGGTGTCATTGGTGGGGGCCAGTTGGCTTGGATGCTGGCACTGGCGGCCAAGGAGATGGGACTTTCCCTATGGGTACAAACGCCTGCAGCAACGGATCCCGCCGTTGCGGTTGCCGATGGCGTGTGCTATGGGGCAATCACCGATGGGGCGACCACAGCCCGACTGGCTGAGCACGTTGATGTGATTACCTTTGAGAATGAGTTTGTTGATCTAGAGGAACTCCAGCACTTTGAGCAGCGGGGGGTTTGTTTTTATCCCCGCTTGGCCACTTTAGCTCCTCTCCTGAACAAATACCAGCAGCGGTGCTTTTTACAGGCCCTGGGGATTCCTGTACCAGAGTTCGCCTATTTGGGCGATCGCCCCCCCAGCCTTCCCTGTGTGATTAAAGCCTGTCGCCATGGCTACGACGGCCAAGGGACGTTTGTCATTACCGATCAGCAGGCCTGGCAGCAGTTTCAGCAACACTGGCCAGAAATTCCACCCCAAGGGTTTTTGGTGGAAGCCTTTGTGCCCTATGTCAAAGAACTGGCGATCATGGCAGCGCGATCGCCCCAAGGGGAGATTGCCCTTTATCCGGTGGTGGAAACGCAGCAGGTGGCTGCCATCTGTCGCTGGGTGATGGCTCCTGCCCCCATTCCCCCCCAAGTCAGTGAGCAAATTCAGCAGATCGCCCGCCAAATCCTGACGGCGCTTGATGGCGTGGGTATCTTTGGCCTTGAGTTTTTCCTCACAGCCACGGGGGAAGTACTGGTGAATGAAATTGCCCCCCGCACCCACAATTCCGGACACTACACCATTGATGCCTGTGTCACGAGTCAATTTCAGCAGCACTTGCGCGCCATTAGTGGCCAGCCCTTGGGCAGTCCTGACATGCGGGTAACCGCCGCCGTCATGGTCAATCTCCTGGGCTTAGCCGAACCGCAGGTTGACTATGGGGCAAAATGTGAGGCCTTGGCGGCTCTCCCCCACGCGCACCTTCACTGGTATGGTAAAAGTCAAACCTATGCGGGTCGCAAGTTGGGGCATATCACAGTTCTTTTGGAAGACCCAGGGGCAGCAATGCCAATCATCGAGCAAATCGAAGACATCTGGTATAGTACGCCTGTTGTTGTGTGATTGTTCCTGCTGATGCGTTTTCACTCCTTTCCTCAGCCCCTTGATCGGGCTGCTTTGAGTGTGCTCCTTGTGGCGCTGGTCCTGACCCTTTTGCTGTTATGGGGGGGCGATCGCACCCAAGCCGAAGTGCGGGACTTTTCATGGCAAAACCGCGATGTGGGAGCAAGCGATCGCGCCTTTATTCTTTCCTTTAATCGGCTGATGGATTGGTCCTCGGTGGCAACCCATCTCAAGATTGAGCCACCCCTTGAGGGTAAGGCCAGTTGGTCAGGGCGCCGTTTTGCCTACACGCTGACGCAGCCGCTGCCCTACGGTCAAACCTTCAAAGTCTCCTTAGAGGATGCCGTTTCTGTGCCCCAAGGGAAACCGATCAAACCCTTTCAGGGGCAGTTTCGCAGCCGCGATCGCGTCCTGGTCTATCTTGGCTCTGGTGCCGAAGAGGGTCGCCTCATCCTCTATAACCTGACGCTGCAACAAAAGATATTCCTCACTCCCCCCAATCTGCGGGTGTTTGATTTTCAGCCCTATCCCGCCGGCGATCGCATTCTCTTTAGCGCAGGGGAGCGGGGCGAGCAAATGGGCTTTGATCCTCAACTGTACACCGTCACCACCGGGCTATACTTCAATGCCCCCGATACCCCCCGCCGTCAAGCCCGTCCTGCAGGCGAAATTTCCCTAATTCTCGATAACAGCGAGTACCAAAATCTGCGCTTTCAGTTGGCCAATGACGGCAGCAAAATTGTGGTGCAGCGGGTGAATCGTCTCCAGCCTGCGGATAGCTCCCTGTGGCTCCTCGATGAAAATTTTCAGCCCCGCCGCCTCAACCAAGCCGCCGCCGGTGATTTTCGCATTGCTCCCGACAACCAGCATTTAATCATTGCCCAAGGGCAGGGATTGGCCATTGTGCCCCTAGAAGCCACCAATGATGAGAGTAAC
>NZ_JACOMP010000072.1:0-5801 GCF_014466085.1 Thermosynechococcus sp. OHK43 | reverse complement strand
TGATTTTGACAAGAAAATTGTGGACTGGCTGGCCGAGCAGTTTCTCGAACAGGAAAAAGTGGATTTACGGCGCGATCGCCAGTCGCTGCAACGGCTCACTGATGCTGCCGAAAAAGCCAAAATTGAACTTTCCGGCCTACTGGAAACCAATATCGATCTGCCCTTTGTCACTGCCACAGCAGAGGGGCCGAAACACATTGAAACCACCCTCAGTCGTCGCCAATTTGAGGACCTTAGCCAAGACCTACTGCAACGGCTGCGCTATCCGGTCGAACAGGCCCTGATGGACGCCCATTTAACCCCCAGTCAAATTGATGCCGTGGTACTTGTGGGTGGTGCGACGCGGATGCCCATGGTGCAGGATCTGGTGCGGCAGATGATTGGCCGTGAACCGAAGCAAAATGTCAACCCCGATGAAGTGGTGGCTGTCGGTGCTGCGATTCAAGCAGGGATTCTCGCAGGGGATGTGAAAGATATCCTGCTGTTGGATGTAACGCCCCTTTCCCTAGGGGTGGAAACCATTGGCGGCGTGACTAAGGTGCTGATTCCCCGCAATACGACGATTCCGGTGCGTCGCTCCGATATTTTTTCAACCTCAGAAAATAACCAAAGCCAAGTAGAAATCCACGTGGTTCAGGGGGAGCGGGAACTGGCAGCCCACAATAAGTCCCTGGGACGCTTTAAGTTAACCGGCATTCCGCCAGCGCCTCGGGGGGTGCCCCAAATTCAAGTGTCCTTTGACTTGGATGCCAATGGCCTGCTCCAAGTGGTGGCCTTGGATCGCTTTAGCGGCCGTGAGCAAAGTGTGGTCATTCAGGGGGCATCAACCCTGAGTGAAGAGGAAATTCAGCAGATGCTCTTGGATGCTGAGTCCAATGCAGCGGGCGATCGCCAGCGGCGGGCCCGCATTGAGAAGCGCAACCGCGCCCAGGATTTGATGAACCGAGCTGAACGCCAATTGCGGGAAGCGGCTCAGGAATTTGGCTATCAATTTGCCGCTGAGCAGCGCCGTGGTATTGAGGCTCTAGTGCGGCAATTGCAGGAGGCCATTCGCAATGAGGACGATCGCCAGATTGACCTCACCTACGCTGCCCTTGAAGAGCGGCTCTACGACTTTGTCCGTCAACTGCGCCTGAGGGAAGAGGAGGCGGAAGACGATGAAGAGATCTTTAAGCTGCCCAACCTTAGGGAAGCGGTGAATAAAGGTCTCGATGCGGTGCGGGGTCGAGAGCGGCGGCGCGATAATTATGAGGATGAATGGGATGAGCCACCCCGCACGCGGCGTTCCCGCAGCTACTCCCAGCGCAGTGATTCAGCCCCATGGGACGATTGGGATGACGACGACTGGTAGGGCTTTTTTGTATTCTTTGCGGCAACTGTGAGTGTAGATTAGGACTGTCGATGCGTAATTTTCGAGATTACTACCAGCTTTTGGGCGTGGATCGGGATGCCAGCCTTGAGGAGATTAAGCGCGCCTATCGGCGGCTGGCTCGGCGGTATCATCCCGATCTGAATCCCGGCGATCGCGCCGCTGAAGAGAAGTTCAAAGACATTAGTGAAGCCTACCAAGTCCTCAGTGATCCGGCTCGCCGTGAGCAATACGATCGCTACGGTGAATATTGGTCACAGCCTGGCTTTCGCACTCGCCCTTCCCAACGCACCCCTATGGCTCGTCGCAATGGTACTAGTGTTAGGGAAGAACCCGACCTCAGTGAAGATAATTTTCAAGAGTTTTTGGATCAACTGTTGGGTCGGCGATCGCCCCGCACTTCTACGGTTTCTGCGGATCCCCCCAGTCGCTCGTCTACCATAGAGACAGACTACTTTCGCCCCGGCACCGTCAAAACCGTCTATACCGCTGTGAGTCGTCGCGATGCTGAAGCCACCCTAGAAATCCCCCTCGAAAAAGCCTACGAAGGAGGACGGGAGCGGATTCGCCTTGGAGATGGGCGCTCCCTAGAAGTGACGCTGCCACCGGGGATGGTTACCGGTCAGCGGATTCGGCTGCGGGGTCAAGGCACTGGTGGCGGTGATCTTTATCTGAAAATTCAAGTGACTCCCCATCCCCTCTTTCGCCTGGAGGACTATGACATTGTCTGTGAACTGCCCGTGACCCCCAGTGAGGCTGCCCTTGGGGGGCAAATTGAAGCTCCGACCCTGGATGGTTGGGTAAAAATGATGGTTCCAGCAGGGGTACGGACAGGACAGCGTTTGCGACTGGCGGGTAAAGGCTACCCTCGTCCCGATGGCGATCGCGGTGACCAACTGGTGGAAATTGTAATTACGCTGCCGCCCCAACTGAGCGATGCCGAACGGGATCTCTACCGGCAGCTTCAGGCCATTGAGTCCTACAACCCCCGTGCCCATCTGGCCTACTCCTGAGCTATGGATGCCCTAGCTTTTGCTGATTTGGCAGCGCAGCCTCTTCTCAAGGACATTCAGACATACCTCACTGGCGTGGTCGCTCCCATGGCCAACCGCCTTGATCAGCAAAACTCCCTTTTATCGGAGAGCCTGCAAGCCTTAGGAAACTTGGGCATTTTTCGTTTGGGGGTACCCAAAGCAGTCGGGGGATTGGAGTGCGATCGCCGTACGCTGTGGCATTTGAGCTTACAACTGGCACAAACCTCCGGTGCCCTTGCCTTTTTGGTGGCACAACATCAATCCGCCTTGGGCATCATTCTCGAACACCCTGAAGGGAGCGTTGCCCAAGCCTACTTGGCGGACTTAATGAAGGGGCAGGTGTTGGTGGGTATCAGCTTTTCCCATCTGCGCCACAACCTAGGGGAGCTGCAAGCTCAACCCACCAGTGAGGGCTATCTCCTGCGGGGAACGTTGCCCTGGCTCAGTGGCTTTCAGCACATGACAATGTTTATCGCTGCCGCTCCCCTACCGGATCAGCGTATTCTCTTTGCCCTCATGCCTTTTATCAACGCCCAACAGGCCGGCGGCGGCATTTTGCACCTCTCATTGCCCCTACCTCTAGCTGCTGTGCCCTCAACCCAAACGGTGCAGGCAGAGCTGGTGGATTGGTTAGTCCCGCCGGCAGAGGTGGTGGGTATCGCTGCGGCAGATTGGCTGGCTATTCGCGATCGCCAGCAGTTGCTGCGGGGCAGTGCCGCCCCCATGGGCTGTGCCCGTGCTAGTTTGCAGATTCTAGCCGAGAGTGTCGACGCCAAAGACCTCTATCACCACTTGCGCGATCGCTGGCACCGCCTTTACGACCAGATTCAAAGGGAGCTAGAGGAGGTCAATCCCCCCTACCATGCCCAACTGCGCGCCGCCGCCATCCACCTTGCCGTCCAAGCAGCTCAAGCTGCCCTGATTACAACGGGTGGCAGTGCCTTAATGTTGAGTCACACCGTGCAGCGTCTCTATCGTGAAGCAATGCTCTACACCGTCTCTGGCTTGAATGGGCCGCTACGCCATGCCTTGATGGAGGATTTGTGGCTTGAACAGAGTTTCCATTGAGCAAGACCAGTGTCTGCCCCTTGATTGGTTTGCTCGTCCTGCCCCAGTGGTCGCTGAAGAATTACTGGGGTGTATTCTCGTGCGCCAACAGGCCAATGGTCAGCTCTACCGTGGCCGCATTGTCGAAACCGAGGCCTATATGGCAGGGGATCCCGCTTGCCATGGCTACCGTCGCCAAACTGCTCGCAATGCTCCCATGTTTGCGGCACCGGGCACCATCTATGTCTATCAAATCTATGGCATTCACCACTGCTTGAATATCGCTAGCGATCGCCCAAACTTTGCCAGTGCTGTTCTCATTCGTGCCCTAGAGATGCTCAGCCCGCCCTTGCCGCCCCCTAGGGCCGCTGGTCCGGGAAAACTGTGCCGAGTCCTGGGGATCGATCGCCGGCTTTCTGGCCTGATGCTAGGGCAAGAGAGCGGTCTCTGGTTAGAAAAACCACCCCAGCCCCTGACAGACCCGGTGGTGCAGACCACCCGCATTGGCATTTCCCAGGGGCAGGAGATTCCGTGGCGGTGGTATGTGCAGGGAAACCCTGCCGTCTCCCGCTATTCCTAGCTACCCGTTGTCACCTCCAGCAATTCCTTTGGTTGGCGAAGAAACTGGATGGCCTTTTCAAGGGCTTGTCGGCGATCGCTCACCACATGATCAGCGGGCAACCGATCCAAAATGCGAAAGCGTTGGAGCCGCTGTTGCACCTTATCTGCCGAACCATTCACCAGAAAAATCGCTAAACCATGCTTTTGCGCCTCTTGGATGAGCGACTCAATGGCCAGCGCTGCCGTCACCCCCAACAGCGGCACACTGCTGACATCCAGAATCAGCACCCTATAGTCCGCCATGATTGCCTGCCGCTGCGAAATTGCCCAAGCGGAGCCAAAACTCATCGGGCCCCCAAGGTGGAGGAGCAACAGTTGACCCTTAGCTTCGTGGAAGAGTGCTTTTTCCTCGGCGGTCAGGGGTGCTTGATCATCAGCGTGGGTAATCGCCTTCACCTCCTCCGATTGCAGATCCGCCAAGCGCTTGATCGTCAGCATATTGGCAATAAAGACGCCAACCCCCACAGCTACAATTAAGTCCACAAAGACAGTCAGCAGCATCACGCCATACATAATGAAAGCCGCCCGCAGCGACAGGAGGTGGGCACGTTTGAGAAAATTCCAGTCGATGATGTCAATCCCCACCTTGATTAAAATCCCCGCCAAGACCGCATTGGGAATCGGTTCCGTCAACGGTGCAGCCCACAGCACCACCATCAGCAGAATCACGGCGTGGATCATACCCGATAAGCAGGTGCGTCCTCCCGCTTGAATATTCACCACTGTGCCCATCGTGGCACCGGCACCGGGCAGACCACCAAACAAGCCAGACAGCAGGTTACCAATACCTTGGCCAATCAGTTCCTTATTGGAATCATGCTGGGTACGGGTAATGCTATCGGCAATCACCGAGGTAAGGAGCGAATCAATACAGCCGAGCATCCCCAGCATTGCCCCGTCCACAATCATCGTTTTCAGAGCAGGCAGCGTAAAAGTCGGCGGCACAAACTCTGGCAGACCAGTGGGAATTGTGCCAATGCGGGCCAAACCGGCATCCGCAAAAAAGACCACTGATAGAATCGTGCCCAAAACCAAGGCGAGGAGCTGTGGCGGCACAAGCCGACGAATTTTCTGGGGTGTGAAATAAATGAGTCCAAGGGTGAATAAGCCCAAAGTAAGGGCCGCTGGGTTCAGTGTTTGAATCCACTCTGGCAAGTTTTGCACTGCCCCCAAGACCCCACCTTTACTGCTGTGCCCCAACAGTGGGCCAATTTGCAGCAGGATCATGATCAGGCCAATCCCCGACATAAAGCCAGAAATCACGGTGTAGGGCATGAGGGTGATGTATTTGCCCAGCCGCAACAGACCAAAGAGGATTTGAAAACAGCCCGCTAGCATCACCACCGTAAAGGCCATGGATAACCCCTGTTCGGGATATTCACTGGTCAGTCGGGTGATCACTGCCGTAATCACGACGGTCATTGGCCCTGTGGGATTGGAAATGAGTGTTGGCGTGCCCCCAAAAAGAGCTGCAAAAAAGCCAAGAAAGACCACGCAGTAGAGTCCCGCCGTTGCACCAGCCCCAGAGGTGACCCCAAAGGCCAAGGCCATTGGCAAGGCAACAATGGCGGCAGTTAGCCCACCAAAGAGATCGCCACGCCAATAGCGAAAGTGAACTCGATTAACTAAATTGGTTAGCATTTCTGTCCCTTTTGGCGAATTTAGAGAGGGTTTCATAGCTAGAGCATGATTGAGAGGAACCCCTAGCCCTGAGGGAGTATCCTTGTACC
>NZ_JACOMP010000071.1:0-15260 GCF_014466085.1 Thermosynechococcus sp. OHK43 | reverse complement strand
CGGGAAAGTTGCGGTCATAGCCGCCGCTGAGGCGCTCCATTTCATCGGCGTAGTAGCGGCAAAAATCAACGGCTTCCGAGACTTCGGCATCCCCTTCTGCCACCACCTTGCCCACTTCGTAGCACATCCAAGCCACTAGTTCATGGCGCTGTGCCTCTAGGAGATCTGCTGCCCGCCGTAGCAGAGTTGCCCGTTCGGCCACGGGGGTCTGTTGCCATTGGGCTTGAGCGGCTTTGGCAGCCCGGATCGCATGCTCGGCATCTTCAATGGTGGCCAGGCCAACCCGACCGACGATTTCCTCCGGCTGCGAGGGGTTCAGGGAGTGACTGTATTCGCGGCGATTGACGCGATCGCCATTGATGATGGGGGTATAGGTGTGCCCCAGTTGGCGATGGACATGAATTAAGGCCGCTTGAATGGCTTCCCGCTGGCTGGCTCGGGCATAGTCACTATTGGCAGCATTGACAAAGGTTGAAGTCTTGCCCGTGGTCAGATGGACGTTCACAGCTGCAAAGTCCGCCGTTGGTTCCGGTGGTGCCAGTAATTCCTCGACGGCCACAGCCCCCAACTGTTGGCGTAAAAAGGAACTGTTGGCGGTATTTTCCAAAAGCCGCCGAATCAGGTAGGCCATCCCCGGAATGAGATCGCCATAGGGACAATAGACCCGCACCGTTTGCCCTGCGTCCACCAGTGCCTTGGCCAGTTTATCGGCCATGCCGTAGAGAACTTGGCATTCCATGGCTGTGGGCGGAATGTGCTGCTGTTGAGCGATGGCGATCGCCCGCGCTTGGGAACGCACATTATGGCTAGCGATCGCCGTACGCAAAACCGTATGGTGACTCAGGAGCAGTTCAATGATGCGCTCAAAGTTGGCATCAGTGTCCTGTTTGTGTTGATAGACGGGCAATGGCCAATGATGTTGTACTGCTTTAATGAGTTCCTGATCCCAGTAGGCGCCCTTGACCACCCGCACGGTAATTGGTGTGCCCCGCTGTTGCACCCAAGTAATTAGATCTTGGGCATCTTGGTAGCTATCCCGCAGATAGGCCTGCAGTGTTAGCCCAATATCGGCGCGATCGCGAAACTCTGGCTCTAGCAAAATATCCTTGAGGATCGCCAAGGTAATGTCTTTGTAGGCATACTGTTCCATATCAAAGTGCACCGCCACCCCCAATTCTTGGGCACGATGCAACAGCCGGCGAATCGGCTCTCCCACCTTGGCCCGGCAGCCAGAAACATCCAAAGGATCAAACTGGGAGTAAAAGGCCGTCAGCTTTACGGAGACCTGGACTGGATTCAGGCCCTCCCGTTGGCCCAAGGGACTGAGGTGCTCCATCAAATCAAGGTAGCGATCGCAATACTGCTGTGCCTCTGCCTCCGTAATCACAGCTTCCCCCAGAATATCCATCGTCACCAGCATGCCCTGCTTGCGCAGACGGCCAATGGTTTTCAGCACCTGCTCGGTAGTTTCACCGGCAATGTACTTGTGGGCAAGGGCTTGAACTGCTGTTGTGAAGGTGGTTGCCGCTGCTTGGGCGGGCAGGGAATCCGGCTGGGCAAAGTTCAAGAGTTTTTTCAGGCCGGGCGGCAACTCCACACTGGGGTCACTGAGGTACTCCTGCAAGTGGCGTGCCACCTCGGTTTTGCTGCGCAGACTCGGCAGACAGTCAATGAGGCGAAAGAGTTGTACCCGTAGACCCGGATGTTCCATAGCCCAGCCGAGGAGCTTATCTTCAATGCGCATTTGCTCCCGCAGTTGGCTAAAGAAGTTGCGTGACTCTTGGCTAGCCGCCCACAGTTGACGGGCGATCGCGATCGTTTTTGCTTCGTAAAGACCGGTCATGGAGAATGTTAGGTGAGGAGCAGTTTTTCCTATTTTCCCATGTCCTCTCAAGCAAACAACCCAATTCTCAGTGGGGACAAATAAGACAAATCAATTGACGGCTGGCTCGCACCAAGCAAATGTGCTCCGACACCTTAGCCAAGGCAACCCTGATGATCCGTATCGTGGTAAAACTGGCGGGTGTGATATTGGTTGTTAAGACTGTCCCCTTGAGAAAGTGGCGCGCCACAGGGCACAATCTCCCTATTTGGCCAGCAAGCCCTGGGGCCTACTAGGCCTGCAGCACCTTGTCCAAGCAGCGACAGTTGAAACGATGCCCATCGGGATCAACCACGACCCGAGGAGGCGATATAGTCGCCATGGCAGTTGGGTTGGGGTAAATTGCCGTTTTGGGCAAGGATAGGAAGTAGCAGCAAAGTTCTCCCAAGGCTGCCATTCATGGCTCTCCCCGCAAGATGACGAGTTCCTATTTAGGATTTCCCTCTCATGAAGGCCCTACCTACGCCAGTGTGCTTGTGGACTGTCCGGGGGCAACCGCAGCCTATACCTACCAAATTCCTAGGGGTTGGCAGGTGCAGGGGGGAGACGTGGTGGAAGTGCCCTTTGGCTCTCAGGTGGCACGCGGGATTGTTCTAGAGGTGTTGGCGGCATTGCCCCCATCAGTCGAGCCCCAGCGGTTGCGATCGCTCCTTGAGGTGGTTGACCAGCAGCTTTTTCCCAAGGACTACTGGGCCCTGTTAGAGCAGATTGCCACCTACTACTGCACACCTTTTATCCAAGTGGTACGCACTGCTCTGCCGCCGGGGGTTTTGGGGCGATCGCAACGGCGGGTACGCCTGCGGCCACAACAGGGGATCCCCCCCCTTTCGGAACAAGGGCAACATCTACTGCGCTTTCTCCAGACCAAAGGCAGTGGGGACTACAGTGTACGCTACCTCCAGCAACAGCTTCCCAAGGTTCAGCGGGCCCTCCAAGAGCTCGAACGCCTTGGCCTAGTGGAAACCTACTTAGCGGCACCCGCGAGTCAACAGCCAAAACAGCAACAGGCAGTGATACTCCTCAATAGTAAAGGGGAAACCTTAACGCAGCGGCAGCGCCAAATCCTCCGCTACTTGCAGCAACAGGGTCGCGATTGCTGGCTACAGGAGGTGCTCAAGGCCACGGGCACGACCCCCCAAACCCTCCACCGCCTTGCTGCTAAAGGGTACATTGCCATTGTGGAGCGGCAGCACTGCCGCACTGAACGGGGGATAGCGGTGACACCCGATCGGCCAAAAACACTGACGACGGCCCAAGCCACTGCCCTGCAAGTCATTTCAAAACACCTAGACTGTGCCCAAACGTTTCTCCTACACGGGGTCACGGGCTCGGGTAAAACGGAAGTTTATCTGCAAGTTATTGCTGAGTGTCTAGGGCGAGGGCGATCGGCCTTGTTGCTGGTGCCGGAGATTGGCTTGACACCCCAACTGACGGATCGAGTGCGAGCCCGCTTTGGTGAACGCCTGTTGGTTTATCACAGCGGTCTCAGCGAGGGAGAGCGCTACGATACTTGGCGATTGACCCTGATGCCGGAGCCACGGGTAATCATTGGCACGCGCTCGGCGGTACTGCTGCCTTTGGTGGGCTTGGGTTTGATCATTCTCGATGAAGAGCACGACAGCGGCTACAAACAGGATCAACCTCAGCCCTGCTACCATGCCCGCACTGTTGCCCAATGGCGATCGCGCCAGCAACAGTGTCCCCTGATTTTAGGAACCGCCACCCCTGCCCTCAGCACTTGGCAGGCTGCCCAGGAGGGACAGATTCACCTCCTTTCCCTACCTCAGCGCATTCATGCCACCCCCTTACCCCCCATCACGATCGTGGATATGCGCCAAGAATTGCACCGTGGCAACCGTTCGATGCTCAGCCGTCCGCTTCAAGAAGCGCTGGCGAATCTTCAGGGACAGCAGGCGATTCTCTTTGTACCGCGGCGGGGTCACAGCACGTTTGTCTCCTGTCGCAGTTGTGGCACAGTGATCTACTGTCCCCATTGCAGTGTGTCTCTGACTGGGCACCTCTTTGGCGAAGAAATGGAAGTGCTGCGCTGCCATTATTGCAACTACACTCAGGGGGTGCCGCAGCGCTGTCCCAGTTGTGGGTCCCCCTATCTCAAGCCCTTCGGTGGGGGAACGCAGCGGGTGGTGAGGGAACTGAATCGCCTCTTTCCCCAGTTGCGAGTACTGCGCTTTGACAGTGATACCACCCAACGCAAGGGTGCCCATCGCCAGTTATTGACTCAATTTGCAGCCGGCGAAGCCGATGTGATGGTGGGGACGCAAATGCTGACGAAGGGAATTGATTTGCCGCAGGTCGCCCTCGTGGGAATTTTGGCTGCCGATAGTCTCCTGCACTTGCCCGATTATCAGGCGGCAGAACGCACGTTTCAAATTCTCACCCAGGTGGCGGGGCGATCGGGTCGAGGGGCGCATCCCGGTAAGGTTATTCTCCAAACCTATGTGCCGGATCATCCAGTGATTACAGCAGTCCAAGCCTATGACTGGGACAGCTTTGCTACCCAGGAGCTCAGTAGCCGCGCCCCCTTGGGCTATCCCCCCTATGCCCAACTGATCCTGCTGCGCTTGAGTAGTCCTGATCCTGAGGAAGTAGCCACAACGGCACAGGCAATTGCCCAACAACTCCAGATCTTGGCCCCGGTTTCTCAGGGAGACTGGGAACTCCTTGGCCCCGCCCCCGCCGCGATCGCCAAAATTGCTGGCCGCCACCGCTGGCAAATTTTACTCAAGGGCAAATTACTGCAAAGTTCTGAACTCGGCCAAGCCCTGATGCATCTCAAGGGGCAATGTCCCCGCTCAACCCGCCTCAGTATTGATGTTGACCCCCTGAACTTTCTCTAAGGGTGCTTCGGCAAACCACCACAGGGCTGTGACCGGCACGACCCCCAAAACAAATCCCAACGTTACCGGAATCCAAAAGCGTTGATCCAAGGACGTGAGCGTAATCATTGCCCCAAAGGCAAAATTCACCAGATACACCACCAAGGGGGTAATCAGTTGTCCACGGTTGACGACCATTGGCTTTGGCCACCAAGTGATCATCGCCAGTCCCATAAACACGGCTCCTGTGCCCGTCCAGCCCAGAATATTGCGGTAGGGCATACCAAAGAACTCACCCACCTCCTGAAATTGCCAAAAGGGAATCGTGGTTTGACTCATGGCCGGATCAAGGACAAAATCCCAAGCCGTTAAAAAGATGGCTCCCAAGCCTACCGTCATCAAAGCTGCCCCCAACCCCACGCCTTTGCCTTCCCGCCGGGGACGACTAATGAAACCACTGTAGGCCAAAAGAAACGTGACTAGCCCCATATAAAACCAAGAAAGGGGAATCGTGAAGGGTACTAACCCAGCAATTTTGTAGCCCAAGCCACTGAGGTAACCGTAATGGCCAAAGGGAAAGCCGGTACTCGTCCCCAACAGTTCACTGGTGAGGGAAATGCCCACCGCTGGCAGCAAAAAGCTAAGGAGTTTGCCAAGGCCAAAGTTGCGATAGGTATGAAGGGCGATCGCCAGCGCACCCAGGATAATATAAACTACGCCGCCATTCCCCATACTCCATTGAAAAAGTTGCTGACCCCACGCGGGCAATGCCAAAATAAACTCGGGACGGGGTACAACGAGGAGCAACCCCGCTAAGCCAAAGGCCATCGCCACAATATGGCCAACGAGGCACACCTGCTCCGCAACGAAAAGCGTGTTCTTGGGTTTCATAGGGGCAATCTCAAAGGGGCAACCGTTTACAAATGTTAATATGTTAATGTATCACTGTTCCCACCATTGGCTATTCACTCCAAAAAGGCAGTTTGATTTCCCCAAGGGTGTCATAGGTTGCCAACAACCCTGCCCCTATGCTAGCAATCAGCGTGAGCCCCCAACTCCACGGTGCTCCCTCAGAAAATTGAGGACGACGGTGGAGGATTTGCCCATAACCCCGTAGCCGCATTGCTAGGTAAATCTGCTGGGATCGTTCTTCGGTGCGAATTAGAAAGCTGCCAATCACTTGCCCCCAAGGGCGAAGACGGCCCCAACTCAACTGAAATCCTCGCAGAAACAGAGCCTGCTGCATTTGCGCCAACTGTCTCTCCAGCTCAAAAAGGTAGCGATAGGTCAATGCCAGGGTATCCACCAACAGCGGCGGTAGCCCCCACCAGCGACAAACGCGCACCCACTCGCTAAAGGTGAGGGTGTCGAGCAAGACCACTCCCAGAGCCAGACACAGCAGCAGGCGCCAAGGGAGCAGGAATGACATCGGCCACGGGGTTAGTGCCAAAAGTGCCCACAGCCCTAGAAAAAAGAGCCACATCTGCCGTAGACGTTTGCCCAAGCGCTCCCAGGGGAGGTGGCTCAGGGTGTAGAGCAGCACCACCAGCACAGTCGCGATCGCCAGGCTGGGCCAGCGCTGCAAACTGCTAATACAAAGAATCCATAGAAAAATAGCTAATACCCGTGCGGGGGGCGACCAGTGATGGAAGCTCAACAGCCTAGACCTGGGTTTGTCTCAGTGAATGTGCTGACTACGCAAAAAGCGCTCAATATCGTTATTGTCACCAATCACCACCATGATGTCCCCTTGATGCAGCTTCTGGCTGGGACTGGGATTGATTTCAAACTTATCATCAAAGCGCAGGGCAATCAGGTTCAAACCATAGCGACTGCGGAGTTCAACCTCCGCAACTGTACGGCCATGAAATGCTGCGGGTACTTTCACTTCCACAATACTCTTTTGCGGATCGAGGTCAAGACAGTCTAAAATCGCAGGTCGAGTGAGCGATCGCGCCAGTTCACAACCTGCCTCATATTCTGGAAAGACAACCCGGTCGGCCCCTACCCGCTCTAACAATTTCTTGTGAACTTCCGATGAAGCCTTAGCAATAACCTTGGGAACACCGGCTTCCTTGAGGTTGAGTGTGGTAATAATACTGGCATCCAGGTGATTGCCAATGGCCACAATGACCGTTTCAAACTCAAAAATTCCTGCCTCCTTCAGGGCTTGAGGATCGGTAGCATCCAATTGAATCGCATGATCCACAATGTGATCTTGGAGGACTTGATTCACTAGCCGCTCCTGATTGTCACTGCCAAGCACCTCATAGCCCATTCCGTGCAGGGTTTCACACACCCCGCGGCCAAACCGTCCTAGGCCAATGACCGCAAACTGCTGCGAGAGCTTGACGCCACGGCCACGAAAGAGCATCGCTCCCAGGTCTACCATGCGTGAGTTCCTTCTTGGTTTTGCTATGCCGATTATGCACCTGAATTGGCCGCCGCTGATCCAGTTCCCTTGGCCAATTCCTGGAGACGTTGACGAATGTGGGCCACCGAGGCACGGGGGGAAAGTCGCGGCACAGACATCACTTGGGCCCCAATCACTAGGTAGAGAACAGGAATCTCGTACTGGTAAGCCTGCCACCAATCTTCACGGCTGGTGATGTCGCGTACTTCAAGGGTAAATTCCCTCAAGGTGGCCAGCTTTTCCTGCAGTCCTTCACAGAGGTGACAGCCCGGCTTGCTGTAGAGAATCAGATGACTCACGGTTGCGGTGCAGAAACGAGGGGGGTATCCCCAATCTTACGGTAATCCCGCAGACCAAAAATGGCTTCTGGGTGGCGGTAGTGTTTAATTTCAATCAGGTTGTGGAAGGGGTCTGCAAGAAAAAAGGTTTGGTGCTCTAAGGGGGTATTGGCAAAGCGGGTACGGGGTGGTTGGTAAAAGTTCAGCCCCTTGTGGATCACGCGATTGCAGAGATTTTGCCAGTCTGCCTGCCCCAAGAAAATTAGGCCAAAGTGGCGCGGATAGATTCCTTTGGGGGCCACCAAGGGTTCCTCGGTGACATGGGCCACCAGTTGATGACCATAGAGCTTCATGATCAGGCAGTGGGGATTTTCCCGCCCCGGTTCGC
The DNA here is from genome assembly GCF_014466085.1 of Thermosynechococcus sp. OHK43. Classification (NCBI taxonomy): domain Bacteria; kingdom Bacillati; phylum Cyanobacteriota; class Cyanophyceae; order Acaryochloridales; family Thermosynechococcaceae; genus Thermosynechococcus; species Thermosynechococcus sp. OHK43. The sequence goes on along the minus strand of NZ_JACOMP010000071.1, from coordinate 7,462 downwards.
ACCCCAAACCATCAATGTAGTAGGCCTTGGTGTCGGTGAGATTATTGACGGGAAAGGCCAAGTGAAATAGCACTGGAGCGATCGCCAACTGAGCCATAGATTTCTCTTGAAGGAAAATGGCTAAATTAGCTGCTATTGTAGCAGGAGAAGAAGCTCTTGACCTGCTTCCCAACTCGAGTCAAGTATCAATTCCTGTATTGTTGCTTATCGACAACGGAATGGATAACAGGGGTAATAGGGGTAGTAAACCGGTGAATAGGGGGGCTGGTAAATTATGGGGCGGGGTGGATAGGGCACTGGCACGATAATGTAGGTCGCTGATTGCCCCGGCGGCCGGTAAATGATCGGATGGTAGGGATCATACTGCGGTGTCCGTGGCCGCCCAAAGGACTCTAGCCCCGGGAAGAAGATATCGACACCCGGCTGATTGGGAAAGAGGGGATAGGCAGCACGGCCAGGGGGCGCGATCGCCAGCAGTGTCACAAAGCTACTGATGGCCAGTGGGAGGACGCGTAACATACAAGCCTCCAAGGAGAGAGTGATCCTTTAGATTTGACGCTGTGGTACCTAGGGAAGTTCCTGGAGAACTCGACTTAAAATGTCCACCATTTGATCAATGTGCGATCGCTCCACAATCAACGGTGGCGAGAGGGCAATAATATCTCCCGTGACACGAATCAATAGTCCCGCTTCAAAGGCCCGACACAGGGCATCATAGCCCCGTGTTCCTCCTTGACCCTCCCGTGGCGCCAATTCAATGCCAGCCACCAAACCCAAGTTGCGAATATCAATGACATGGGGAAGACCCCGTAGACTGTGGATGGCCTCCTGCCAATAAGGCGCAAGGGAAGCCGCCCGCTCAAATAGGGCTTCTTTCTCGTAAATCTCTAGGGTTGTCAAGGCAGCGGCACAGGCAAGGGGATGTCCCGAATAGGTGTAGCCATGGAAAAACTCAATCTGTCCCGCTGGTCCTTGCATAAAGGTGTCGTAAATCTCATCGCGGACAATGACCGCTCCCATTGGCACAGCGGCATTGGTGAGACCCTTAGCAACAGTGATGAGATCTGGAGTGACGCCAAAGTATTGACTGGCAAAGGGGGCACCGAGACGGCCAAAGCCTGTGATCACCTCATCAAAGATCAGCAAGATGCCGTAGCGATCGCAAATGGCACGGAGGCGTTCCAAATATCCCTGAGGCGGAATCAATACTCCGGTAGAGCCAGCAAGGGGTTCGACAATGACCGCTGCAATTGTTGAGGCATCATGGAGCGCCACTAGGCGTTCTAGCTCATCGGCTAAATGTGCCCCCCAAGTGGGTTGCCCTTTGCTGAAGGCGTTGTGTTCCAGGTTGTGGGTGTGGGGCAAATGATCTACCCCTGCCAAGAGAGAACCAAAGAACTTGCGATTGGGGGCAATTCCCCCCACCGAAGTCCCACCAAAGCCAACCCCGTGATAGCCTCGCTCCCGCCCAATGAGCCGTTGCCGCGTCCCTTCTCCCCGCAGCCGATGGTAAGCGAGGGCAATTTTTAAGGCTGTATCCACGGCCTCAGAGCCAGAGTTGGCAAAAAAGACATGGTTGAGGGGGTCAGGCGTAATTCTGCGCAGGCGATCGGCCACCTGAAAGGGTCCCGGATGTCCCATCTGAAATGTGGGGGCAAAATCTAGGGTGGCTGCCTGTTGGGCGATCGCGCTAACAATTTCCGGACGGCAGTGCCCAGCATTAACACACCACAACCCAGCCGTGCCATCGAGAATCTCACGGCCATCTATACTCCTGTAGTACATCCCCGCTGCCGAAACAAGGAGCCGCGGACTTTGCTTGAACTGGCGGTTTGCGGTAAAGGGCATCCAAAAGGGGTCGAGGTTGAGATCCACAAGGGTGGGCAGCGTCATTGCTCTAAGACGGGTTGGTGGTATCAGTGGTGGGTCTGAGGCCAATAATATCGCGGTAGGCTGCCACAATTACACAATTACTCCAGGGACCAGTCACCAGCAGCCCCACACAGCAGAGACAAAAGCCCAAAATATTGCAGAAAATAATTGACACAATGAGGAAAAAGCAGCGCCACCAATTACGGGAGACCAAGCGGCGACTTGTTTCTAGGGCTGGCCACACGTCAAACTGGTGTTCCACCACCAAAGGTACAGCAAACACGTAGGCTATCCCAAAGTAAATCCCCGGCAGCAGCAGGACCACACCCAGGAAGATTAAAACAGGGTTGAGTCCATCCGGTACAGGGGGAAGCTGCTCCAGTAACGCTAGCAGTTGTTCTAAGTCGGCATCGGGCTTCGCTGCTTCAGCTGCCGCCTGCTCTAATATCCTTTGCAACAAGGGTAGCCCCGCAATCATGAATAGAAGGCTGGCACTGATCACAAACACATTCGTAATCAAGATGATCGCTAGGTTTGTCAATAGGATGGGCAAAAAGTAGTTGTTTTTGAACGCATTAAAAAATTCGCTAAATGTGGGTCTTTGGTTGCGGGCAATGCGAAAGCTGAAAAAGTAGTAGCCTGCGGCGAAGGGCCCTGACAAAATCGTGCTAACAATCAGGCCAACCCCTGGAATATTGTTGAGTACACCATTGATAATCGTCATCAGAACCAGGAAGCCAATGTAGGCAGCGGGTTGGGTGCTGAAAATTTCCCAGCCCTCCTTGAAGTATTGACCAATTCTGACCTGATAACGACGGTTGGCGATCGCTTGGGGAGTATGTTCACTGTACATGATGACACTTCCTAAGGAGGCATCTTTAGCCTAGCGATCGCTTGCGGCAGCATCAACTGTCAATGTATCACTTTTTACCTTTCTAATTACCTTTCTAAAACAGAGGATACAATTTGGCGGCAGTCTCTTGCTGCGACGATCATTTGAGTTGGTTAGCAGTGTTTTCTTACGATATCTTTGGCTTGCAGCCAAACCCATAGCGCGCTACAGGTGGGAGCAACGGTTATTAAAACCATGAAAACCTATTTGTTAGGTGAGCCGAGCTGCCCATTGAGTGAGGAAGGGGGGAGGATGCCAAACAGTGATGCAGCTGGCCACCTAGGTAGCCGGAGACAAAATTTTGCCCGCATGGTTAGGGGGCCAATAGCAGGCGATCGCCCGACCAATGACATTCTCCAGGGGCAAAAATCCCCAGATGTGGGAGTCGTTGCTGTGGTTGCGGTTATCCCCCATAACAAAAAGCATATTCTCTGGCACGGTGACTGGGGAGAGCGTATAAATGGGTGGCTCAGCAATGTAGGGCTCATCGAGGGGGCGATCGTTGACCCAAACGCGGCCATCATGCACGGCAACGGTATCCCCGGCTGTCGCAATCACCCGCTTAATTAGGGCTTGATCAGCACCATAGCCCAGGGTTTGCAAGAGGGGTGGGGTATAGAAGACAACAATATCCCCCCGCTGGGGCGATCGCTGGCGATAGGTGATCTTTTCTACCACAATGCGATCGCCGGGCCAAAGTGTTGGCTCCATAGACTCTGAGGGAATAAAACGCGACTCCGCTACAAAAACGCGAATCAGGAGTGTGATCAGCACAGCCACCCCAATCAACAGGGCATTATTGCGTAGCGATCGCCAACGAGAAGAGGAATGGGTTACCGAAGCAGACATGCAGCTTTTTTCTAAAATATGGAGGTTTTTCTAGATATAGAATAAACGAAGGCGATGAAATACTACCCTACAGTGACCTTCACAGTGTTAAGCGTATTCTATTGAAAGAGAGCTGTACCATTTCTATGGGTTAGGTTGATAAACCCACTTACTTTCAAATCCTTGACTAATAACCAAGGACATTATTTTTGGGCAAGGTTTACGCTTGGGGGTGCTCCTTCGTAGAGCAGTTCTTTGGGAAATACTTTAAGATTTGTTAAAAGAAAATTTAGTTTTGCAAGCAATATCTGGGAAAATTGCATTGAGAGATACAGGATGAAGCACAGATGCATTGGCAAGTGGCTTGGAAAAACGGCATTCGCTATCTTTTGCTGGCACTACTCGCTAGTACGTTGTGGGTTACCCCTGTCTGGGCAACCGGGGCGATCGATATCCCCTTTCCGGGAACAGCAGCCGGGGTCATTGATGAGGGCAATGTGCTCAGTGCCGTCACCCAAGGCAGTGTTGGGCGATCGCTCCAAGACCTCTCCGAGGCAACGGGCATTCATGTTCATATTGTTACCCTACACCGCCTTGACTATGGCGAAACCCCCCAGAGCTTTGTGGATGACCTCTTTAGCCAGTGGTTTCCCGATCCTGCGTCCCAGGCCAATCAAGTGATCATTGCCCTCGATACCGTCACCAATGGCACAGCGATTCATTATGGCGACGCCGTGGCCGAGCGCTTGAATCCTGAAACCGCTGAAAGTATTGTCCAAGAAACGATGCGGGTGCCCCTGCGGGAGGGCAACTACAATCAATCGGTACTTGACACCGTTGATCGCCTTGGGAAAGTCCTCAAAGGCGAACCGGATCCGGGACCCCCAGTGGTACGCGAAGTGGTTGTCGAGAAAACCTACAAAAGCAAAGAGGAAACGGACGATCGCTCCGCCACAATTCTTGTGGTTGCCCTGCTCATTGCCGCTACAGTGATCCCAATGGTGACATACTTTATGTATCAAGGATCATCGTAGCCAAACTCCCCTTCCATTTATGAAAATCTATACCTACCACACACCAGAGGGTGTACCAGCCGACTGGCAGCCCGACTGTGCCATTGCTGTCGATGTCCTGCGGGCAACCACCACGATCGCCACTGCTCTAGCCGCTGGAGCAGAAGCCGTTCAAGTCTTTAGTGATCTGACAGAACTCGAACAAGTCAGTCAGCAATGGCCGGCAGCCAAGCGGATTCGCGTTGGTGAACGGGGGGGGAAAAAAGTTGCTGGCTTTGATATGGGCAATTCTCCTGCTGAATGCTTGCCGGAGCGGGTGAGAGGATGTCGCCTCTTTATGAGTACTACCAATGGCACCCGTTCCCTTGAGCGAATTCAGGCAAGTCCCCTCGTTCTCGCTGCCGCCCTTGTCAATCGTGCCGCCGTTGCTGAGTTTGTCCAAAAACATCAACCGGCAACCCTCTGGATTGTTGGTTCGGGCTGGGAAGGCAGCTATTCCCTCGAAGATACTGTCTGTGCTGGGGCACTGATTCATTACCTCTGGGGTCAGCAGGATGCCCCCCTCGAAACCCTTGCTGGCAATGACGAAACCATTGCTGCCACTGCTCTGTACCGCTACTACCAAGATGATCTATTGACCCTCTTTCACCATTCCAGCCACGGGCAGCGCCTCCTTAATCTGGGCAATGAAGCCGATCTCAAATACTGTGCCCAAGTGGACATTCTGACAATTGTGCCGTGGCAGGTTTCTCCCAAGCTCTTGACTAAGGCCTAGGGCACCACATCCCCACCCAGAGCAAAAAGCCCAACCAGACATTTTCATTGAAGTAACGACCATAGGTCTGAATGGGGAGCGTTGTTGTTTGGGTATCGCGGCGCTCGTGGGTGTAAATTTGCAGGGATTGGCGCAGCCAAAAGTAGGTGGTGACTGCCAAAGCCAGCCAAAATCGCCAAGGGAGTCCTGCCCTCAAGCCAACAATCATCAGGAATATCACCGTCAGTGCATAAAATAGCGCGATCGCCAAGGGCGCATGGGCACCGAAAAATAAGGCACTGGAATTGACCCCCAGTCGGCGGTCGTCGGGGCGATCGGGCATGGCATACACCGTATCAAAGGCTAATGTCCACATCACCACTGCTGCCCACAACCACGCGGTGGTCAAGGTTAAGCGTCCCTGTACCGCTGCCCAGGGAATGAGCACAGCAAACCCCCAGGCCACTGCTAAGACCAGTTGTGGAATTGGCAACACTCGCTTCGCCAAGGGATAGAGGAGAATCACCGGCACTGCCGCCACCGCCAGCCAATACCCCAAGGGAGTAAGGTAGAATGTCAATCCCCAAGCACAGAGTAAAGCAATCACCATCAAGCCCAAGGCCACACCAAGGGAGAGTCGGCGACTGGCTAGGGGGCGGTTTTGAGTCCGCTGCACATGGGGGTCAATATTGCGATCCCAGCAGTCATTGACAATGCAGCCCGCCGCACTCGTGGCGATCGCCCCCACCGTGATAATCAGTAGCAACTTCAACGACGGCAAGCCTTCACTAGCCAATGTCAAAGACCAGAGGGCAGGAATGAGGAGAATCAAACGACCTGCCGGCTGATGCCACCGCAACAGTTGGGCGATCGCGACCCAAATTGACACTGAGGTTCTCGAAACTTGAGAATTCACCGCACCGCTCCCACCGTGAATGCCACTACACTTAAAAATCTTAACTTTTCAGGCAGTTTTGGGACGTTGCCGCTCAATTTGCCCTAAGTTTCTAGTAGCCCGTTTGCCCTCCGTCTGTTACCCTTTATGGCCAGGCAACCCTTTCACTTTTTCCGCAATGTCCCCTCACCCCCTGCCGAGGAAGAAGATAACTATCTCGAAGATTACTTCTTTGATGAACCCGGAGCCATGCCCGGCACCCTCAGTATTGAGGCTGACGCTCCACCACCGACCATTAATCTCATTGACTATCAGCTAGATCAGGCCAGCCGTCGCATTTTAGAAACTCCGGAAGAATGTGGCCCCTACCTCAGGAGTCCGTCTGTCAGTTGGATTGATGTTCAAGGCATTGGCGATGAAGATGTGATGCGGCGCCTCGGTCAAGTTTTTCAGCTGCACCCCATTGTTCTTGAAGACATTGTCAACGTTCCGCAGCGCCCCAAAGTTGAAGACCATGGCGATTACATGGTCCTGATTACCCGCATGGTCACCCCCAAAGAAAATGAACACGGCTTTTATACCGAACAGGTGAGCTTTGTCTTGGGGCAACATTTCTTGCTCACCGTCCAGGAGGAACCCGAACGGGACTGTTTTGAGATGGTGCGGCAGCGGATTCGGACAAGTCGGGGCATTATTCGCCGCTACGGCCCCGATTATCTGGCCTATGCCCTCCTAGATGCCATTATTGATGGCTTTTATCCGGTTCTGGAGGACTATGGCGAGCGTATTGAGGCGCTGGAGGATGCTGTTGTTACCCATCCCAGTCCCGCCATCCTCGAAGAAGTCCACCAAGTGCGCCGCGAACTACTGGCGCTGCGCCGTGCCATTTGGCCGCAACGGGATGCTATCAATGCCATGATTCGAGATTCCAGCCCCCTCCTTTCGGAGGAAGTGCGTATCTATCTGCGGGATTGTTATGACCATGCAATTCAGGTGCTAGATATGGTGGAAACCTACCGCGAACTGGCGGCCAGTTTAATGGAGGTGTATCTTTCCTCCGTTGGTAATAAAATGAACGAAATTATGAAGATTCTGACGATCATTTCGACGATTTTCATACCATTAACGTTTATTGTCGGTATCTATGGCATGAACTTTGATCCCGATGCCTCCCCTTGGAATATGCCAGAATTGAAGTGGTATTGGGG
>NZ_JACOMP010000070.1:0-9182 GCF_014466085.1 Thermosynechococcus sp. OHK43 | reverse complement strand
CTCCTGTAGAAGCCGGAATAATATTTTGGCCAGCGCCGCGGCCGCCACGCCAATCCTTTTTGCTGGGGCCATCCACGGTGGGCTGGGTAGCAGTGACGGAGTGCACGGTGGTCATCAAGCCCTCTGCTAAGCCAAAGCTTGCGTGCAACACCTTAGCAACTGGGGCTAAGCAATTGGTTGTGCAACTGGCATTGGAGACAATGCGATCGCTCGACGGGTCAAAGGTATCATGGTTAACACCGACAACAATCGTTTTCACCTTATCGGCATCCTTAGTGGGGGCTGAAATCACCACTCGTTTGGCACCAGCTTGTAAATGCTGAGCCGCCCCCTCATAGCCCGTAAATAACCCGGTGGACTCAACGATATAGTCTGCACCAACGGATTCCCAGGGCAGTTCTGCTGGATTGCGAATGGCCGTACAGGGAATGAACTTACCATCAATTTCAATACCCTCCGCTGTGGCCTTGACGGTACCTGGATAGATGCCATGGGTGGAATCGTACTTAAAGAGATAGGCTAGGTTATCCGCAGGCACGAGATCGTTAATGCCAACAAACTGAATATTGTCGTAGGCAAGACCCGCCCGTAGCACCAAGCGGCCAATGCGGCCAAAGCCATTAATACCGACTCTCAACGTCATGAAAACTCTCCCAAATTATCCACTAGTAACGGGGAAGGGTTGGATCCACTACCGCAGCATAGGCATCAATTCCACCAACAATATTCTTGACATTGCGAAACCCCTGCTGAATTAACCAGTGCCCCATCTGGGCAGAGCGTACACCATGGTGGCAGAGCACCAAGGTTTCCCGGTCTGGATCAAAGAGCTGACAAATTTGGGGCGACCATTGGGGAAACGCGCTCAAGGGCAAAGGCGTAAAGTGAGGAAGATGGGCGATCGCCCACTCCTCGGGTTCCCGCACATCAATGAGTTGCAAGGTATCCGCCTCTGTGGCTAGGCGTTGCGCCAATTCCACCACTGTGACTTGTCCTAGCATGGTTTTACCCTGATTCTAGGAGGATAGATGGGGGATCGGAATTGAAATCATCCTTAAGATTTGCCTGCCGGCGCTAGAGTTTGGTAAGTGACCGCCATAACCCTTGGTTGATTAGCCAGTTGGGGCACATCCAATACTGCCGTATTCACCAAGTTGAAGAGGGGATTGGCCAAGATGCCCGCTAAGGAGGTGGCAATCACCGTCATTACCAAACCCACCTGCAAAGGTCGCAGACCAAAACTTGACCAAGAGACTGCGGGATAGTTGCGCACCGCCTCTGACATTTCTTGGGGCTCCTTGACCACCATCATCTTGACAACGCGGATGTAGTAGTAAATGGAGATCACACTGGTCAATAGACCCAGCAGCACCAGACCATAGGCACCTGCTTGCCAACCGGCCCAGAAGAGGTAAATCTTACCAAAGAAGCCCGCCAGGGGCGGAATCCCCCCCAGAGAGAGCAAACATAGGCTCAGGCCGAGGGTCAGGAGGGGGTCTTTTTGATAGAGGCCCGCATACTCACTAATTTGATCGGTGCCGGTGCGCAGGGAGAACAGAATCACACAGGTAAAGGCACCAAGGTTCATGAAGAGGTACACCAGCAAGTAAAAAAGCATACTGGCATAGCCTGCCTCAGTGCCCACGACAAAACCAATCATCACAAACCCGGCCTGACCAATGGAGGAGTAGGCGAGCATCCGCTTCATACTGGTTTGGGCGAGTGCCACCACATTGCCGAGAATCATGCTTAGGATCGCCAGCACCGTAAAGATGAGTTGCCACTGATCGGTGACACTGGGGAAGGCCAAGGTCAAAAAGCGAATGGCAAGGGCAAAGCCAGCGGCTTTGGAACCCACCGAAAGAAAGGCAACCACAGGGGTAGGGGCACCCTCATAGACATCGGGCGTCCATTGGTGAAAGGGTACTGCGGAAATTTTGAAACTAATGCCGGCAATAACAAACACTAAGGCCACGACAAGGCCCAAGGATTCGGAGGACAGGGCTTGGGCAATGGCTGGCAGTTGCGTGTGCCCACCGGAAAGGCCGTACAGTAGCGATGAGCCATAGAGGAAAATGGCAGAACTGGCCGCACCAATCAGGAGATATTTCAAGGCGGCTTCGTTGGAGCGGCTATCGCGCTTTGTATAGCCTGTGAGCAGATAGGAGGCAATACTCAGGGTCTCTAGGGCCACAAAGATAAACACCAGTTCTTGGGCACCGGCAATGAACATGCCACCCACTGTGGCCGTCAACAGAATTGTCATAAATTCGCCGAGGGAACTGCCCGTTTGCTCAACATAACGAATGGACATGAGAATCGTGCCCAAAGCGGAGAGGGCAATCAGTCCCCGGAAGAAGAGGCTGAGGTGATCGGAAATAAAGCTGCCAAAGAAACTGACGGTTGCGGGCTGAGTCCACAGGGGAATCATCGTGGCGATCGCCCCCCCTAAACCAACAATTGCAAAGTAGGGTGTCCAGCGATCGGCCTGACGTCCCTGAATCAAATCTGCCAACAGGACGACAAGCAGCGCCACAATCACGATGGTTTCCGGCAAAATGGTGCCTGCATTGAGCTGTCCAGCCAGTGTCACCAAATCCATAACTCTTTACGTGCCTTGATGGAATCCCCCATATCTTATCACTCAGATTTTCATTTCATTGTTTACTCGCGATCGGCTTGTGCTTATAGGTTCGATTAGTTTTGGCCCCCCTTAACAGCGGCGCATCGGGTATTTCGATGCCTTGTCAGCTTGTGATTTACTTGTTGTCAGCTTGTCAGAGTAATAGCCGCAAAGAACCGCGATCGCCATCTAGCTCAGCCGCCACCCCCACTGGTAATGTGGCATTGACCCCCTCATGGCCAAACGGCAAGTCACTAACAATGGGAATTCCCAAATCCCCCAAGCGATCGCCCAAAACCTCAATCAGCCGAAAATTCGGTTGCGTGGTGGGATCCTCACAACGACTAAAACGGCCAAGGGCAATCCCCTTGATCTGATACAACGCTCCACTACGGCGCCACTGCGTCAGCATACGGTCAATGCGATAGGGGGCTTCACCCACATCCTCTAGGGCCAAGATCACATGCTCAAAAGGCGGGCAATCAGGTGTGGCCAGTAAATGAGTTGCGACCGTTAAATTTCCCACTAAGAGGCGCCCCTGCACCACACCGCCCCCCCAACCGCTTCCCCATAGGGGCTCTAGGGGCTTGCCCTGGACCAGATCAAAAAGACGCCGCTGACTCCAAAGGGGCTCTTGCGCCAGTGTGGTGAGGACTGGACCATGGACGCCGGCCACCCCTTGGGCCGCATAGCTCCACAGAAGAGCCGTAATATCTGAAAAACCAATTAGCCACTTTGGGGGTGCTGAAGGCCACTGCCACTGCTCCAACAGACGAGTTGCCCCAAATCCCCCTCGCCCGCAGAGAATACCCTTAATAGAATTATCTTGCAATAAGTGCCGTAGGCGATCGCGCCGCTGTTGATCAGAACCCGCAAGGTAGCCCCAGCCTGCAAAGTCAGCCTCATTAACAATGACCTCATAGCCCTGGGCTTGCCAACAGGCCACCCCCTGCCAAAAAGTTTCCCCTTGGCGCAGAACACCACTGGGAAAGGCGACGGCAAGGCGATCGCCCGGCTGCAGGGGAGGCGGTAATGTTGCAACAGCGGTCACGTTAGCAAAAAATTAGAATTGCGGTAAAATTGCAAGCCACCCGTGGCGATATTTTGACCCAAGGCGCGATCGCCCATAAAAGCACAAAGGCGTTGGGGCAACCAGTAAATGGTCTCAATGCCCGGCGGTTGCTGAATCTCAAGACGGGCAAGGGGGTCCCCTGCGGTGGTCGGTATCCGAACAACGAAGTTGTAGGTGGTATTCCTGAGCCACACTTGAGGATAGTGGGTATGGGCTTCAAGAACAACTTCAACACAAACAGGGGGCTGATCAAAGGCCATCTGCCCATGGGGAAACTCCACCCCCAGAATGTTAGGGATTAAAACAAGGGCAATCCCTAGAGGCCGTAACATCCCCTATTTACCCCGCGAGGGGGGTTCCGTCCCGTGGGCGATCGCGCGACTACAGACCCAGTTTTCCGGCAGTCCCGGGTAACCGCGCCGCAGCGCCTCTGGACAAATGGTATAGATCGTCAGTTGGCAATCAATCAGTTGCAGACCATATTTCTCCGTTTGCTTCAAGGCCTGCTTGAGAATGGAGTCATTATCAAACTCAATCGTGTGGTTGCATTGTACACACACCATGTGGTGATGGTGATGCGGAGACATGGTATTTAATTCGTAGTGCTTGTGTCCCTCAGCAAGTTCCAACTCCCGCAGAATACCCATCCGTGACATCAACTTCACGGTACGATAAACGGTGGATAAACTAATGGAGTGTCCCTGTTTGCGCAGCTCATGGTGCAGGTCCTCAGCACTTAGGTGATTGCCCTTAGGCAGATTTTGGAAGATATTGAGAATGGTTTCTCGCTGTGGCGTCAACCGCCAACCCTTCTCATTCAGTTCCGCCTTCAAGGCTGCTGCTGTATAAAGTGGCATAGGAGATTCGCTTGATCTGCCGGTATTGGTTTGCATGATAGCCGACAACAAGTGGCATTTGCAACAACCAGAGCTTATTGAGAATAATTACAATGGTTTTACTAGACTTTTTGCCAATGAGTTGCAACGCCCAACCAGCCCCCATAACCTACGCGGCCTCCGCCAATGCCAAGATCAATCCCTGAACCGCTTCACCCTATGGGGGATCGGGAATTGCACCAGCAGAGTTAATTTTTTTGCCGCTGCGGCTTGGGTCGCTGGAACTTCGACATCGGGGTAAAGTCCTCCACAGGCACATCCTTGAGGGCCTGAGCCATAAAATCTCGCCAAATGGGTGCCATAAAACCACCCCCCGTTGCCCCCTGCCCCAAGGGCGCATAGTTGTCATTCCCTGCCCAAACAGCCGCCGAGAGTTGCGGCACATAACCAACAAACCAAATATCCCGCTCAGAAGAGGTGGTGCCTGTTTTTCCTGCGGCAGGCCGGCCAATGTTGGCTGCTGTCCCTGTGCCACTGGTGATCACACTCTGCATTGTGTTATTTAGGGCGGCGGCAGCCCAAGGATCAAGCACGAGTTTGGGGCGCGGTGTGTGATCCAACAGCAAATGACCGTTGTTATCGGTGACTTGAATAATTGTTGTCGTGGGAGATTGCCAGCCATTATTGGCGAATGTGGCATAGGCAGCGGCCATTTCCAAGGGGGTGAGATCCACCGCTCCCAAGGGCAGGGAAACCACCGGCAGCATTGGACTGGTAATGCCAAGGGTACGGCAAATTTCAATTACGCGCTCAATGCCGACCTCTTGGCCAAGGACAATTGCGGGAATATTGCGGGACATGGCCAAGGCCAGGCGCATAGACATTCCACCCATAAATGAGCCATCGTAGTTGCGAGGCACATACCATCCGTCCCCATCCCGGTACCGCACTGGCGAGTCGCTAATGATTGAATCGGGGGTATATTTGCCACTGGCATAGGCGGCATAATAGACAAAGGGCTTAAAAGCAGATCCCGGCTGGCGCAGGGCTTGGGTAGCTCGATTAAATTGACTGCGGCTGTAGTCTACTCCCCCCACCAGCGCTTTGACATAGTGGGTACGCGGATCCACGGCAGCTAAAGCTAACTGATCTGCACGCACACCACTGGCTTGCAGGCTTTCATATCCCCGTCGGATGGCATCTTCCGCCATTTTTTGCATTTTGAGATCAAGGCTGCTTTGCACCCGCATGCCACCACGAATGACAGCTTCACGGCCAAATTGGCGGGTCAACTCCTGCAACACAGCATCGGTAATCCAAGGGCTACGACTGCGCTGGAAGGAGGTAATTTCCCCCAGCTTGATGGGTTCTTGGGCAGCGGCAGCAGCCTCTTGGGGGGTAATCCAACCCAACTCCACCATCCGCTCCAGCACCAATTGCTGCCGTTCCTTGGCGAGATCAAAATCCACAAAGGGGCTATAGGCTTCTGGAGCTTGAATAATCCCAGCCATCATCGCGGCTTCGGCAAGCGTGAGATCTGCGGCATTTTTTTTGAAGTAGCTTTGGGCTGCAGTTTGCACGCCGTAGGTGTTATGTCCCCAATAGACCTGATTGAGGTACATCTCCAAAATTTCGTCTTTGCTGAAGAGCTGCTCGAGGCGCATGGCCAAAACAGCCTCAGCTACTTTACGGCTCATGGAGCGATCGCGAGACAAAAAGAGATTTTTAACCAATTGCATCGTCAGGGTAGAGCCGCCCTGCACGGTACGCCCAGAGGTAAGGTTGACCATCAAGGCACGGGCAATACCAATGGGATTAATACCGCGATGCTGGTAGAAACTGCTGTCTTCGATCGCCAGCACAGCCAGCTTCAGATTGGGGGAAATTTCGTTTAGGGAAACGACTTCGCGGTTTTCTTCATCGTGAAGGCTCACAAGGAGTGTGCCCTTGGCATCGTAAATGTGGGTGGTTTCAGTGGGGACATAGCCCCGTAGCGATCGCACATCCGGAAGATTCCGAAAGCTAATCGCTAGGCCCAACAGGCCACCTCCAATAGCCGCACACCCAAAGGTCATCCCCACCAGGAAGGTGCGGTTAGCAATTCGCAGTACCCCACGCCAGAAGTTTTCATCTTGGGGGCGGGTTTGGGAGGGATGTTTGCCAAGGGTAGTGGTGGACACGATAATCGCTGCCTCAGGCCTATTATTTTTTGCTTCGTATACGATTTTTTATTTGGATAAAAGTCGGGAATGGCAAAATTGCCGCGCGATCGCCATTGATTGCTATCATAGCCATCCTAGACCAGAAAATGTCCTCACCCCAATAAATGCCCATAAATGCCCAATCAAATGATGTCTTCAGACCTTGAGGCCACCATTGCACGGCTCCAGCGCGGCGTTGTGGAAACGTTCCCCCATGTCCCTGATTCCGCCAAACCCGAGGAAAATCTCTGGGCCTATTTGCGGCAAACGCAACGCCCGCTCCGAATTAAGTTTGGCATTGATCCTACCGGCAGTGAAATTCACCTCGGTCATAGCATTGTCCTGCGCAAGCTGCGCCAGTTTCAGGATGCGGGGCACTGTGCCGTGCTGATTATTGGTGACTTTACGGCTCAAATTGGCGATCCCACGGGGAAGTCGGAAGTACGCAAACAACTCAGCCCTGAGGAGGTAGCAGCCAATGTGCAAACCTACCTTGAACAGGTGAGGCCGATTTTGGATTTTGAGACCCCCGGCCGCTTAGAAATTCGCTACAACTCAGAGTGGCTTGCCAAACTGGATCTGCGCAAAGTGCTTGAGCTTTTAGGAACGATGACCGTGGGCCAAATGCTGGCCAAGGAGGGATTTGCGGAACGTTACGCCAAGGAAACGCCTATTTTTCTCCATGAGTTTCTCTATCCGCTGATGCAGGGCTATGATTCGGTGGCGGTGGCCGCAGATGTGGAATTGGGGGGAACCGATCAAAAGTTTAATATTGCCGTCGGTCGCGATTTACAGCGTCACTTTCGTTTGCCAACCGTGCAATTTGGCCTGCTGATGCCGATCCTAGTGGGTACGGATGGGGTACAGAAAATGTCCAAGTCCCTTGGCAACTATGTGGCGCTCACGGAGTCGGCAGCCAGTATGTACTCCAAGCTTGAAAAAATTCCCGATGCTTTGGTGAACCAGTACATTGAGTTGCTTACGGATTTGCCTTTGGACAGTTTGCCCGCTCATCCTCGCGATCGCCAGAAGGCCTTAGCCCTAGAAGTGGTCAGTCAATACCATGGGCGAGAGCTGGCCCTGCAAACCCAAGCAGAACTAGCGGCGATCGTCACCCAAGGGCAAACGGCACAGGCGGGATCAATTCCAGAGTATTCCCTTGGCGAGTTTCAGTTTCCTGTAAAGCTAACCTACGTGCTCAGTCACACCAAGCTCTGCCCCAGCAGCAGCGAAGCACGGCGGCAAATCCAAGGGGGTGGTGTCCGGCTCAACAGTGAGAAAATTACCGATGTGGATTTTACCCTCACCGCGCCAGAACCCTACGTCAACCAAGTGCTGCAGGTGGGCAAGAAAAAATTCCTGCGCTTTGTGCCCTAGGCGTTTTTTTCACCCGCTCTGCCAAGATTCATTCAAGATAGAGAGAACCTGCGGGGCAACTAGCAGATGGGTGATCAGGAATTTCAAGCCAAGGTCCTTAGAGAGTGGCTGGCCTGGGGCGCAGATGTGCCGAAAGCAAACAGATGTACTTTTCTTCCTCATCTTCAGACGGACTTGCCCAAGCTCCAAGGTGATGGAAGTGAGTTGGCAAGGGTACAAGTTTGAAGTCTATCTGTGCGATCGCCTGGTGTGGATGGCAACAACGATGAAACAACAATCGCAACAACAATAACAACAATCATGATGGCGGCAGCATCAGGGGTGGTTCTGGCGAGTCCTTCTGCGGCGATGAGGACTTCTGGGAGCGCGATCGCCCCCCAAGGCAATTAAAAGGCAATTCAGTGAAACAATGATCCTAGGGCTCACTCCAAAATTCGTTAGAATCTTCTTATTTGTTGGCTTGATGCTCTTGAGTACCAGTTTAGCTGTAATTTTTCCCCTGGCCATGGTAGAAGGACTCGGTAGTGGCGTGACCAAAACGGTCTTAGATAATGGCCTGACCGTTCTGATTAAGGAAATTCCCACGGCGCCCGTTGTGAGTTTGCAGGTGTGGTATCGCGTGGGGTCTCGCCATGAACCCAAGGGAGAAAACGGGATTGCCCACCAGCTAGAGCATCTGATGTTTAAGGGGACCCAAAGCCGACCGGTGCAGTTTGGGCAACTATTTTATGCCCTGGGCAGTTCTTCCAATGCCTTTACCAGCTATGACCTGACGGCCTACCACCACACGGTGCGCGCTGACCAACTGGAGCCACTGCTGATCCTTGAAGCCGATCGCCTGCGCCATACCCTCATCACCCCCGATGCCCTTGAAAGTGAAAAGCGGGTGGTGATCTCGGAGCTGCAAGGCTATGAAAATAGTCCTGAATATCGCCTCAGTCGTGCGGTGCTAGCGGCCCTCTATCCCAAGCATCCCTACGGCTTGCCAGTGGGGGGAACAGCCAGTGATGTGGAGCAGTTGACGCTACCGGCAGTCAGGGGTTTTTATCAGCAGTACTATCGCCCCGATAATG
>NZ_JACOMP010000069.1:0-6067 GCF_014466085.1 Thermosynechococcus sp. OHK43 | reverse complement strand
GTAGTACCCGCAGTATTGGCTTCAAAAACAATCGCATCAAACCCTGTGGTGGGGTAGGTATTTTCTATTACTGCACCACTGTTCATCACGATATTCTGCCCTGCCTGAAGGGTAAGGTTCGTGTCCGCATTCCAAGTAATATTTACACCGCTGTTGATCGTGATGGTTTGAGGACCGCCATCGGTAGAGCTAGAAGTGGTAATGATTAGGTCGCTAATGTTCAGTTGGCTTGCAATCCAGCCATCATTGAATAAATTAAAAGAAGAAGATGGAGTACCTAGGCCGTGTTGAATCGTGACACTACCGGGGTCGAGCAGGAGAGTACCAAATTTGCCATTGGTGGCACTCAAATCCGCAAAACCACCCATCCACAAGTGTTCTTTCCCTGATACCTCGGCAAAACCCCCGTTACCGCTCAGGTTGCCCCCCCGCGCACTAATGTGGCCGTGGAAATGGGTATTTTCATCTGCCCAAACTACAACCATACCGCCGTTTCCTTGGGTGAGGGCATTGGCTTGAAGTTGTGCCCCTGTGTCAGTGAAGGTGTTTCTGGCGTTGGGTAAGGGACCTTGTCCTTGGAGATTGCCACCAATAAAAATCTGACCCCCACCAAGGTCGCCGTTGGCCGATAGATGGGCAGTGTTTCGAAGATGAATATCTTGGCCTGTTACGGTGATTTGGCCGCCATGGGTACCATCCGCATCTAGCCGTCCGCCAATATTCACTTCGCCTGTGGGACCGCCCGCTAAGATGATTCGCCCTTGACGATTTTCAACGGTGCGTGCTTCGATGATGCCGTCAACGTTCATCACTCGATCCATGATGCGCTGAGCGGCATTTGCAGAAAGGATGACTTGGCCAGCAGTAATGTGCCCCTGTTGGTCAATCAGGCTAGACAGTGGCCGGCCGTAAATGTCCGTGACTTGCTGAGCCAGATCGCTATCTACCTTGACGCTGAGGAGACCATCCCCTGTGAAGTCAAGGGTAGCAGCGGTGCCAGCAGCTAAGGCAACTTGACCTAAACGTGCTGAAATGAAACCGCCATTTTGAACTGCTGGCGCAATTAGGGCTACAAGGCCGCCCTCTTGGGCAGTCATACGACCCTGGTTAGTGATAGATGCAGGTGGCCTGTTGGGAAGGCTGTAAAAGTTTAGTCTGTCTTGCAAAAAGTCTTGATCTGTGATGTTGAGCGTACTTGCAATGAGACTCCCTACATCCACCTGAGCAGTGGGCAAAAAGGCGATGCCGTTGGGGTTAATCAAAAAGATACGACCATTAGCGCTCAGTTGACCGGCAATACTTGAGGGGGTTAACCCTGTCACTCGGTTCAGCGCGGCTGCTGTTGCACTTGGCTGAACAAAGAAGACGCCTTCGCTGGTGCCAATGCTGAAGCTCTCCCAGTTAATGATCGCTTTATCGCTGCCTTGGAGAATGTGGAGCTGATGGGGGGTGCTTTGCCCAAAGAAAACCTGACCATGCATGACGCTGGGGCTTTGTGGCAGCGCCTTAACCACTTGGGAATTCAGGCTTCCTAGAAAAATACTTGACAGAGTGAGACCAAATCCTTTCAGGAACACACTAAGTAATTTTTTCATGGAGGAACACTCTTATTGTCTTTTGCTGGCTGTATTCAGAGGATTAAAGCCCCCACCGCTCCAGCCTGGGGCATTCTTAGGCCTAAAGTGATCTACCGTCGGCTAAAGCCAACAGTCCCCTGTACCCTTTCTCTATGGATTGGGATTATGCCCTCTGCTAGGGGATTTTATCTCACCGTGGGTCCCACGGTGACGGAGATTTCATCCCTCAGAGGGGGCTTATGACTTTATATATAAGTATCTACTCGTACAGTCAATAGTATATCTACCTAGATTGACTATTGTCTAAAAACTTAATATGAGCTGGATCTAGGCACTGGTTCTAGGGAAGGGAGGACCAACTGCTGCTTCAATCCCTGAAAGTCTAGAATATACCTTGAATTTGGAAGAAAAGGCGGGGGGTTTGCTCAAAATTAGGCGTAATCCTCGTGAGCGGAAGGCCAAGCTCTAAGCGAAGTTGTAGGTTAGGGTTGATTAGCTGACGCAAACCAAAACCGGTTGAAAAAGCTTGTTGACTCGGAGGTTCAGCAATAGTAGGTCTTTTAAGGAATGTTTGGCCGTAGTCCACAAAGACATAGGGCTGGCTAATAAAGTTTGTCTTACCTAGGCGATAGCGGCGAGTATTTTGCAACTCAAGGCGTAGGGCATAGCCGTCATCTCCTAAAATGGCAGATTGAATGTAGGCAGATCCAAAGTTAGGGCCACCAATGCCAAACTGCTCAGAAACCACCAGGGGGGCTGCTGCTACTTGAGCTGCACCTGTTAAGGTGACTGACCAATTTTGTGGGAGGAAGAAAATCTGAGTAACGTCAAGGTTGGCTTTGAAGGTTGCAGGAGTGGCATTCAAGCGAGAGAGGGGTAAAGTGGGAGTTCCATTCAAGCGAGCACCTAAGCCTGCAACACCTTGAGAGAGCTGTATAGAGGCGCTAGTGAATCCTACCGAGCTAATGTAGCTGAGTTGACTCGCGGTGCGAAACACGCGGACTCGGTCTTGACTCAGAGGAACTGGCGGCCCTAAAAATGTGGTGCTGATGGTGCTGTTTAGGGCATCAAAGGAAATGCTTGTGAGCAGATTCAGTTTTCTTGAGCGAATGGGATAATAGCTGAAGCCTATGCTGCCCGCCCAAGTGGTGCCTTTGATCCCGAAGGGAGCAAGATTATCTCCAGGCTGGGTTTCAGCGTAACTCAAACTGCCTAGAAACCTGAGGCTGTTTGAATTTAAAGGAATGTTTGTATCGAAGCGACCACTTTTCAGTTCATTAAAATCGAAGGGAACTGTTGTACCACTGAGAATAAATTGTTCACCTCGGTTGAGTAGAGAGTTGAGATAGGTTCCTACCTGGAGACGAACAGGCCCGACACTGTCTGCAGACCAGTTGTTAATTGTGACAAAAGGTTGAAACGAATCTTTATTTACAGTGAGCGAAAGAATGGCTGTGCCACGCTGGCTACCGGGTTCAAAGCGCCCACTCACTTGATAGCCTGCTAAGTCGCTTATTAACAACAGATTGCGCTCGAGAACCTTGGCTTTGAGAGGGCGGGAGGATTGGATGCGATTGGCATAGGGCTGTAGCGGTTTGATAGCTCCCTTGGAACCTTCAAAACGTACTTCCTCGATATAACCTTCAACAACTTCGAGGCGAACGGTACCTTCGGCTACTTCTTGGGCAGGTACAAGTACACGGATTAAAAGATAACCTGAACGGCGGTAATGTTCAGCGATTTTTTGGGCAATGGTATAGATATCAGCAAGGGTCACCTCACGGTTGAGCCAATCTGCGTATAGCCGCCTGAGAGTTTCGGGAGAATAGACAGTTGAGCCACTAATGGTGATGTCTTTCAAAAAGAAGCGAATCTTATCTGAATCAGCAGGTGGCTGGATTTCCTGATCTCTAGGAATCGTAATCTTTGGTGTACTTGGGGGTGGCGGAGGAGGTTGAGTTTCTTCAATAATCCGCTCAGGAGAAAAAGCTTGAGCGATTAATACTGCTTGGTTGTAGTTGAACGAAATAGGCGTGGGAAGCATTAAAAATACTGACAGGGAGTTCATTACTTAGCCATAAGGGAATGTTAGTGCGTTTGTTCTATAGAAATGTTGTTCTGTAAAACTTATTATAGATGCTGCATTGCTATTGCTGATTGTTAATTGTGCACTTGACAAGCTGTCATCATGCTAGATTGACCTCTTGCTTAGTTTTTGATCAGATGATTCTACTTTGAGGATTGAAGTAGTGAGTGATTCTGAGGAAAGGGCTTGGCTTGAGCTCTAATCGGTCCGTGGGGTCGGACCAACCCGAACTCGTGCCCCCGGAGAGGGGGCCGCTATGAGGGTACTACGGAGCAATCCCGATGTCTGTGTCAGCTTCCTTGTTGTTGCAAGACCAAAGCAGCATCGGGGGTTGTCCAAGTTGCTTCTAGGCAAGGAAAACCCGCTTGAATATGAATTTCGGCGTGGCTGAGTGCTTCAGTAGGGCGAGCAGCACACACCACGGCAATCCACGACGACAATCAAGGGTAGGTCGTGCAAAAACTCTAACTGCTGCAGCTTGGGCATGACGTCACAACCATTCAGCAAAGGGGTGGGAGGGCAGTGATAAGATGAAAACTCCCCTTATCCCTAAACTGCGGTATATTGGCAATACCTTTGCGGAGTTTTTGATGGGCGATAGTATCAAAGTCCTGAGTGAAAATCGCCAAGCGCGCTTCCAATACGAAATTCTGGAAACCTATGAATGTGGTCTTGTGTTGCTCGGCAGCGAGGTAAAGTCTATTCGCGCTGGCAAGGTAAATTTGCGGGATGGCTTTGCCCGCATCCGCAATGGTGAAGCGTGGTTGATGAATGTCCACATTTCGCCCCACGAAAGTACCAACCCATCCTATAACCATGACCCCTTGCGCGATCGCAAGCTCCTTCTCCACAAGCAGGAGATCCGTAAGCTAGTGGGCAAAGTTGAACAAAAAGGGCTGACCCTTGTGCCCCTAAAGCTCTACCTGAAAAATGGCCGGGTCAAGGTCTCTCTAGGACTTGCCCGTGGTAAGAAACTCCACGACAAGCGCCAAGACCTCAAGCAGCGGCAGGACAGGCGGGAAATGGAGCGGGCAATGAAGCAACGCTAAGCCTAGCTTTGCGGTGTTGTTGCAGGGGGGATGTTGGTTTCGGTGCCGACGGGGCTGACAGGGGTAGGCGCGCTTCCTGTGGCTGCTTCCCAAGTGTCATTCGTGAAATAAACATGCCCCAGCACTTGGCCTTCGTAGGTGCGCCGCGTCAGCCGCCAAGTGGGTTCCAGATGGAATTTGAGAAATTGCCCTTCCTGTATACCGTGGGTGCGGCCAATCACCATCCGCGGACCACCGCGATTGCTACTGCCAACGAGGAGTAACTCCCCATCCCTCTGCTCAATGCGCAGACTATACTGCAATCCTAAATCCTGTTGCGCCACCCGAATCGAGTAGCCATTGCTATCCGTAGCCCGACCACAAATGCCTGTAAAGTCAAATGTCGTCAACAGCGGATCGATCACCACAGGGTTACTGCCCGATTCACGCCAGCAGGGGCGAGTATCCTTCATTTGCTCCACCACCAGTAGGCGATAGCCACCGCGGGCCAGGGGCACAGCCATCACCACATAGCGGCTTTGATCTACTTCCGTTTGCGTAAACATATTGGCTTGGGCCGGCCGAGGGGCAATTGTTCCCAAACAGGCCACCGTCAATAAGCTCAAGCCAAGTTTTTGCCAGTATTTCATAGGGACACTCCTCAGCAAGACTTGGAGATTTTGACAGCTCAATCAAACTTACTGTTCCACTACGATCCACGCCGATGAACTATTAAAATTCTAGGGATTAATTCTAGGCATGATTTTTCAGGTATCAATGGTGAGCTGTTAAATCGAGGCCAATCACTTGGGTATGTTGACCCCGCGCTTGGGTGACACCAATGGTGTGCTGAGCCGCTTCTATCATTGGTCGCCGCAGACTGACAACAATAAACTGCGCCTGTTGGCTCTGCTGCTGAATCATTTTGGCAAGGCGCTCGACATTGGCACCATCGAGAAACATATCCACTTCATCGAAGGCATAAAATGGGGAAGGGCGATAGCGTTGTAGGGCAAAGATAAAACTGAGAGCGGTTAGGGATTTTTCACCCCCGGACATTGAGGCCAAGCGTTGGACGGGTTTACCCTTGGGATGCGCTACCAGATTCAGTCCACCAGCAAAGGGATCTTCAGGACTTTCGAGTTGCAGGTAGCCATCGCCATCGGAGAGGGTGGCAAAAATTGTTTGGAAGTTGGCATTGACGGCATCAAAGGCTTCATGGAAGGACTGGTGACGCAGGGTGGTGAAGTTCTCAATCCGCAGCAAAATCTCCGTGCGCTCCGCGGCCAGAACGGCGAGTTTCTCCTGTAGTTCCTTTAGCCGTGCTTGTGTCTCCTCAAATTCCTGAATTGCCAGCATATTGACTGGTTCCATGG
>NZ_JACOMP010000068.1:0-5494 GCF_014466085.1 Thermosynechococcus sp. OHK43 | reverse complement strand
GTCAGTAGGCTCTGGGATTCGTTTAAAACTTGAAATGGCGGGGCATGGATTTGAACCATGGACCTTCGGGTTATGAGCCCGACGAGCTACCAGACTGCTCTACCCCGCGTTGCTTTAGCTTATTTAGCATAGCGTATTGTCTAGGGGCTTGGCAAGCGATCGCCAGCGGATTGACAACCCTTTTTTGCATAGAACGGGCTCAAAACAGCAAAAGCTCCAATTGAAAAGAATTTCATCCCCTTGAGCTATCCCCTGTTTTAGAAACAGCGCCATCAGTAAATAAAATACTATACTATTGAAGAAATAGATTATTTTAATTATCTGACTCAGACTAAATGTAGCAGCGCTAACTTACAAAACCCGCAAAAGTAAATAAATTATTAAAGTGAATTATTAAAGTGGGCTTGTTGAGCTCACTCCTTTAACCATGTGCCTACCTCCTCCGCTCCTCAGTACACTCCAAGAAATCTATCAACACCAAGCCTCAATGCTCTCTGAGAGCCCCCTGCCAACCGAAAACCAGCTTCTGCTTCTGATTGAGGCACTCCCAGAAGCAACCCGTGCCACCCTAGCAACACTGCTGATGTGCCACTCTCAGACTAAGGCGTCTGTGCCCATCAACTTGGCCTACCTCTTGACACTAGAGGGTGAAATCCTCAATCTACTTGGTGTGACATCCCCAGTACGCCCTCTGCTGACGCCGCCAGTCCTACAAAAGCTGCAAAACTATCTGCCATGGTTTAGGAAGGCTAGCCAGATTGTCCAGAATCACCTCGGTTGCGACCTTGTGCGCAATTACTGGTTGATTAGCCGCCCTAACGATCCCTGGCTGCGCACCATTCGGGTTGAGATCTTTTACAATGAGCAAGGGTCTGCTCCCGATCGCTACCTCAACGAGGAGCAGCAAGATCTGTTACAAATGTGGTTAGAGCAATTTATTCTCTACTGCTATCGCCTTTTACCCACGCTCCCAGCAGAGGCAATGGCAGCAGGAATTCCTGTTCCCCCTCAACTGCTACAAGCAGCGGCCTAACTCAAAAAGACCTTGCTCAAACTTTGGTGTCCGTCGGCCATCAATTGAATTGTGGAGCACATTCTGCTACTAGAGGATGAAACGGAACTAGCCGACCCCTTAGGTCACATCCTACGTCAAGAGGGCTACCACGTTGACGTGGCCTATGATGGTGAAACGGCTCAAGCCTACTGGCAAAGGCAGCGCCCCTACCACCTATTGATTTTGGATTGGATGGTACCCCCGCCCACAGGGCTAGAACTCTGTCAACGATGGCGCCAAGCAGGTGATGAGACCCCCGTTCTCTTTCTCACTGCTCGAGATACAGTCGATGACCGGGTATGCGGTCTGGATGCCGGTGCCGATGATTATTTGGTGAAGCCCTTTGAACTACGGGAATTGCTAGCACGGGTACGGGCACTGCTGCGACGGCGGCATGCGATGGGGTGTACAGCCCCCATTCTTTGCTGGCAGGATTTGCGTTTAGATGTTGAAGGTCGTTTGCTCTACCGGGGACAACAGTGCATCTGCCTGTCGGAAAAGGAAACGGCACTTTTGGCGCTCTTCCTCAAGCACCCGACGGAACTGCTCAGCCATGAATTGATTGCCAGTCAACTGTGGCCGGATCAGCCCTGTGTCAATCGCAACCTATTGGCAGCCCAGATTCGGCTCCTACGCCGCAAAATTGAGCATAGGGATGAACCCTCCCTGATTCAAACGGTCTATGGTCAAGGCTATCGGCTACGCCCAGTTGCTGCACCTGAAGGCTAAGGCCACCGTTGCAGCATCTTGGAGGGGGAGGGGCCAGATACAATCCAGATACAATAGATAAGCTGTTCTTTCGGGAAAACTGTTGTGGACGATCGCTACGACCCCCAAGTGATTGAGGCCAAGTGGCAACAGGAATGGGCTGCACGCCAACTGGATCGCACCGACACCGATCCGCAAAAGCCCAAATTCTATGCCCTCTCCATGTTTCCCTACCCCTCAGGGAATCTGCACATGGGGCACGTCCGCAACTATACGATTACCGATGTCATTGCCCGCTGTCGGCGGATGCAGGGTTACCGCGTTCTCCACCCCATGGGCTGGGATGCCTTTGGCCTGCCGGCGGAAAATGCTGCCATTGAACGGGGAATTCATCCCCGCCTTTGGACACAACAGAATATTGGCCAAATGCGCCAAGAACTGCAACGTCTTGGCCTCGCCTACGATTGGGAACGGGAGGTGACCACCTGTGACCCCGACTACTACCGCTGGACACAATGGCTGTTTTTGGAATTTTTTGAGGCGGGCTTGGCCTACCAGAAAGAGGCAGCGGTGAACTGGGATCCCGTGGATCAAACGGTTTTGGCCAATGAGCAGGTGGACAGTGAAGGACGGTCCTGGCGATCGGGGGCCTTAGTGGAACGGCGACTGCTGAAGCAATGGTTCCTGAAAATTACCGCCTATGCTGAGGAACTGTTGAATGACTTGGAACAACTGACCGGCTGGCCAGAGCGGGTGAAATTAATGCAGGCCAACTGGATCGGTCAGTCCACCGGTGCCTATTTGGAATTCCCAATTGTGGGCAGCAATGAGAAAATTGGTGTTTTTACCACCCGTCCCGATACCGTCTACGGCGTAACATACGTGGTACTGGCGCCAGAACATCCCCTCACGCTGAAGGTGACCACGAGCCGCCGCCGCAAAACCGTCGAAGCCTTTATTGCCAGTGTGCAACAGGAAAGTGAACTGGAACGTACAGCGGGCGATCGCCCCAAACGGGGTGTGGCCACCGGCGGCAAAGCCCTAAACCCCTTTACCGGCGAAGCAATCCCCATTTGGATTGCCGATTATGTCCTCTACGAATACGGTACCGGTGCCGTGATGGGCGTACCTGCCCACGATGAGCGGGATTTTCAGTTTGCCAAAGCCCACAAGCTCCCCATCCGCCAAGTGATTATCCCCCCAGACGGCAAAGCCAGTGCCCGCCCCAAGGCCGCCTATACAGAGCCGGGGAGATTGATCAACAGTGGTCAATTTGATGGCATGGACTCCACCGCAGCTAAAGTAGCGATTACCGAATACGCAGCGGCTCAAGGCTGGGGACGGGCGCAAGTGCAGTATCGGCTGCGGGATTGGCTCATTTCCCGCCAACGCTATTGGGGCGTCCCCATTCCCATCATTCACTGTCCGCAGTGTGGGCCAGTGCCGGTGCCGCGCTCAGAATTACCGGTGCTCCTCCCTGAAGACGTGGAGTTTACCGGTCGCGGGCCTTCTCCCTTGGCGAAGCTTGCTGCATGGCGCGATGTCCCCTGCCCGCAGTGTGGTGGGCCGGCCCAGCGGGAAACGGATACCATGGACACATTCATTGACTCCTCTTGGTACTACTTCCGCTACGCTGATGCCCGCAACAGTGAAGCCCCCTTTGACCCCGCAGCCATCAAGGACTGGTTACCGGTGGATCAGTACGTGGGGGGAATTGAGCACGCCATTCTGCATTTGCTCTACTCGCGCTTTTTTACCAAAGTCTTGCGCGATCGCCAGCTCGTGCATGTGAGTGAACCCTTTCAGCGACTGCTCACCCAAGGCATGGTTCAAGGGCGCACCTACAAAAATCCGCGCACTGGTAAATACATCATTCCCAGCCGCATCCCCGATCTCAACCAACCCACCGATCCCGACACAGGGGAAGCCCTAGAGGTGGTCTATGAGAAAATGTCCAAGTCGAAGTACAACGGCGTTGCTCCCGGCGATGTCATCCAACAGTACGGTGCCGACACAGCGCGGATGTTTATCCTCTTCAAAGCGCCCCCCGAAAAAGACCTGGAATGGGACGATGCTGACGTTGAAGGGCAGTTTCGCTTTCTCAACCGCGTCTGGCGACTCGTACAAACGTTCAAAGCCAAGGGGGGTCGGCTGGGGCAACCCCTGCCCACAACCCTAACCAAAGCCGAAAAAGATCTGCGCCGTGCCATTCACACAGCCATTAAAGAAATTAGTGAGGACATTGAAGGTGACTATCAACTGAATACGGCTGTTGCTGAACTCATGAAACTCAGTAATGCCCTCAGCAGTGCCGACTGCTACACCTCTGGGGTCTATAGCGAAGGCATCCAAACCCTACTCACCCTCCTTGCTCCCTTTGCCCCCCACATCAGCGAAGAACTTTGGCACCAACTGGGGGGCACTGATTCAATTCACCGCCAGCCTTGGCCAAAAGCAGACCCCACTGCCCTCGTTGCCGATGAAATTACCCTTGTCATTCAGGTCATGGGTAAAACCCGTGGCGCGATCCAAGTGCCAGCCGCTGCCAGCCAAGCCGAACTTGAGGAAGCTGCCAAGCACTCAGAGATTGGCCAGCGCTATCTCGCGGGTAAAACCATTAAAAAAGTCATTGTTGTGCCGGGCAAGTTGGTGAACTTCGTCCTAGAGTCCTAAAGGTAAGCCCTTGGCGGCGGTTGCTCTAGAGACTTGTCAAGGACTTGTCAAGATTGCTCACCATTGCTCCCCAAAAGCTCTAGGATAAGGACTGTAACTGTTCTCGCAGCAACTATGGGTGAGGCAAAGCGGCGCAAAGAAACCCTCGGTGAGGCCTACGGTCAACAACAGGGGGGCTGGCTAAAAAAGGAGCAACTGTTGCTGATTCAGAAATGGGTGACGCGAGGAACGTGGCTGGGGATTGGCCTACTGGTGGTGATTTGGTTAACAGTGCGTTTTATCGGCCCCAGTTTTGGCTGGTGGGAATTGACGGTGAATTAGAGGGCCCATGTTGGAGCTATTGGCAGCAGTAGCATGGTACTGGGGACAGCCGCCCTTTGAGGCTCTCAAAGCAGTGATTTTTCCCTATCATGCGGCGCTGTATCAGTATCGCGATCGCTACCTGCAAACGCTAGCTGAAGAAGGCTTTGCCCCCAGCCAACAGGGGATTTGGATTCAAAGTGCCCAGCAGTTACTTGTAAACCACCAGGGAGATCGCCCCCTTCCTGCTGCATCGGTCACCAAAATCGCCACGAGCCTTGCTGTTCTCGACAAATACCCCTTTGAGCATCAGTTTCTCACTCGCATTGGCACGACAGGCAGGCTACAAAATGGTGTCCTCAGGGGGGATTTGGTCTTGATTGGCGGCAATGATCCCCTGTTTGTGTGGGAGGAGGCGATCGCCCTTGGCAATGCCCTCAATCGCTTGGGAATTCAGCAAGTGCAAGGGAACTTAGTCATCGTCCCTCCCTTTATCATGAACTTTTACTCTGACCCCCAGATCAGCGCAGAGCTATTCAAACTGGCCCTCGATCATCGCCGGTGGACCCCCGAAATTGCAGCGGCCTATGGGCAGCACCTCAAGGAACAACCGCGCCCCCAAGTGAGTATTGCCGGTGGAACACGCTTCCAAGGGACGATCCCCGCCAATGTCACGATTCGCCTAGAGCACCGCTCCCTTCCCTTAGGGGAAATTGTGCGGCAAATGAATATCTACAGCAACAATGGAATTGCAGAAAT
>NZ_JACOMP010000067.1:0-4463 GCF_014466085.1 Thermosynechococcus sp. OHK43 | reverse complement strand
TTCCTGTGTAGTGCACCGTGACGCGATCGCCCGCTTGAGGCTGTGCCCCTGAGCCGACAACAATATCTTCGTATTGCAAACCTGAAGCGGTAGTCACCACCTTTGAATTCCCCATAAGTCCTGCAGCCTCCGCTGACGCTTCCAGCGGCACACCGGCGATCGCTATTGGAGCGGCCACCAACCATACCACTACTAGGACAATACCACAGAGGAGCCAGCCGCAGGCTCGATGTACCCGTTGTTTTACCATGAACGATTTTTTAACTCCCTAAGGTCACGTTCTAGGCGATCAATGCGTCCCCGCAGTTCATCAATTTCTGACTGTTGTGGCACCCCCAAGCCCTCTAAAAACTGGCGCGTTTGTCGTTGCACCGCTGCATCGAGGGAGGCGGCATCTTCTTTGAGGTGGGTCAGGACTTCATCCACCATTGCCTTGGCTTGATCGGCATTGAGGCGTCCCTCTTTCACCCATTGGTTGCTCACTTGACGTAACTTTTCGGCCACAAGGGAGGTGGTGCCGACACCAATTAAAAGCAATTGCTGAAGCAGATTTTGCTGGTTCATGGGGCACGTTCAAAACGCCTATCTTGTATTGTGCCACTGGTTCTTGGGGTTGCGGTAAGATGGAAAAGAGGTCAAATTGGATAGATTTTGTATAGATTCGCATCGCCAGCGAGGTGG
Organism: Thermosynechococcus sp. OHK43; assembly: GCF_014466085.1. Taxonomy (NCBI): domain Bacteria; kingdom Bacillati; phylum Cyanobacteriota; class Cyanophyceae; order Acaryochloridales; family Thermosynechococcaceae; genus Thermosynechococcus; species Thermosynechococcus sp. OHK43. The sequence goes on along the minus strand of NZ_JACOMP010000067.1, from coordinate 3,782 downwards.
AGGATGATTGAAAAAATTGCCATGGGTCTGTGGGCATTTTCAGCCGTCGGCCTGATTGTATTGGTCTTGCTCCACAGTCCGAAGGGGGATGGCCTCGGTGCTATTGGCGGTCAAGCTCAGCTGTTTACCAGCACCAAAAGTGCAGAAACCACATTAAACCGTGCCACGTGGACATTGACAGTGTTGTTTATGGCCCTCACGATTGCCCTCAGTGCCGGTTGGCTGCGCTCGATTTAGTTGAGGCGACGTGTCTTTCTCCTTTGCGATTCGTCCAGCGACGCCGGAGGATGTTCCCATCCTCTTCCAACTGATTCAAGCCCTTGCCGCCTATGAAAAACTCAGTCATGCAGTCAGCGGTACAGAGGAGGCGCTGCGGGAGCATTTATTTGGCGATCGCCCCTATGCCGAGGTACTCCTTGCCCATAGCCCTACAGAAATCATTGGCTACGCTCTCTTTTTTACCACCTATTCCACGTTCCTGACCCGCCCCGGCCTTTGGCTAGAGGATTTGTTTGTCCTCTCTGCCTATCGGCGCCAAGGGGTAGGCACTGCTTTACTGAAGGCATTGGTACGCCTGGCCAGGGATCGCGACTATGGCCGTATCGAGTGGACCGTCTTGGACTGGAATACCCCTGCCATTCAATTCTACGAGCGCCTGGGTGCCACTGTTCTACCTGAGTGGCGTATCTGCCGCCTGAGTGATGATGTCCTCAAGCACTTCGGAAGTCCTAACGAGCCTGGGTGAGCGGTCGCCCCAGATAGCGGCCAAGGGTGTAGGCCAACCATTCCAAATCTCTTGAGGTCACGTTAGGGGCCTTTTCGCTGAGTTCAATGCTTTGGCTGCCGGCACGAATCACCAGTTTGCTCGACAGCTCTTGGCGATTGCCCTCCAGATCGCGGTACGTACGGCAGGGCTGAAATTCAATCTGTTCAATCAATTCAAGGGGGAGAATTTTGGGGTCACGCCAGCGGTAACCAAGGATATATTCGTAGCAACGCAAATCCCTACGGGTAACGATCAGCACCTGCTATCCCAATAGCATGTAAAGAATACCGCCAATGAGGCCTAAACCAACCACAAGGTGACCCGTGGCAAAAACAGCCATCAGCCACATCAGCCAATTGCCAGAAGCAATTGCTATGCTGTACCAGAACACTAAAAAAACATTCCAAACCACTGCAAAGAAGAATAGATTGCCATCGAATCCAGCAGGGGGAATTTGTACCAGCAGTCCTTGGGGGGTTTCCCTCACCCGTAGGCGGGAACCGCAGGGGGGTGTTTTTGTCATGAGCGACGCATCGTTGGGTGACCTGTCCAATTGCTTTAGGGCTTGGCGAGCAGCGGTAGCAGAGCCAAATCACTCCTCAAGGGCGGGGGCGACCATTTTTTCAAGCCAGCGGATAAAAGGGGGACTCAAGGACACCAAAGGTTGAAACTGAACCCGCAGTTCTTTTTGGGGCAGCTGATCGGGGGGAGTGCCGGTTGCTAAATAGATGAGTGTCATTCCCAAGGCGTAGAGGTCGCTAGCGGGTAAGGTTTTACCGCCGAATTGTTCCGGGGGCATATAGCCATAGGTGCCAACCACGGTTTGGGCGCGGCTTGCTGTTGCTGTTTGTACTGCGCCAAAATCCACAAGATAGACCTTGCCCAGATCATGACCAGAGCGATCGCCCAAGAGAACATTTGTCGGCTTAATGTCGCGGTGAATGACGGGTGGTTGACGGCTATGGAGATAGATCAAAATATCCAGCAGGCGGTCAGCCAAAAGCCGCAAATCCTCTTCACTAAACACCCGTCCCTCTGCTTGCCATGTGGCGAGGGATTTTGCCTCAATGTAGGTTTGGACGAGGGCAAAGCCCTTGAGATCAGGGGTATTGATTTCAAAATAGTCGAGATAGCGGGGAATAGCCGGGTGATCCAAGGTTTGCAGGACAGCCACCTCCCGTTCAAAGACCTTAAAGTCATCCCATGTCATACCGCCGCCAAAAAGCAGCAGCTGGAGCACCACCTGTTCATAGCGGTACCGATCCAACGCCAGATAAGTCCGCCGCCCCAGATGACACCCCAGTTCGCGTAGGAGTTCATAGCGATCGCCGAGAATTTGACCAATCATCTCCGCGGCATCTTTTTCTTGGTGGTCAACCCTATTCTAGCGAGTGAGTTGCTGAAGGATCTCTGGGGCAATTTCTGCGAGCACTTTGAGGGCCTTGAGGCTGCCTTGAATCAAGTGTGCCGCCCCAAGGGGGTTGCGGAGCATGGCGGTAGCCAGTGCCCCCGGCCGCAAACTCCCCTGCGAATCATAGGCTTGACTCAGGTCGGGTAGGTCGCGATCGCCCCCGTCACTGATCACCCGCACCATCACCACCGGTATCCCCGCTAAAGCCCTCAGCAGCGGTACCCCCTCCATATCCACCACCTCCACCCCCCAGCGAGCCGCAAGGGCTTGTTTTTTCTGAGCCTTAGAAAGGATTTTTGCCGTTGTGATGCCTTTGACCCGTCGCCACGAAGGCTCCAATTTCCCGAATAATCTCTGGTCTAAAGAATACATCTGCCCTGCCTCATCCTGACAAGTGGTGTAGACAACCACTTCACCGACGCGATCATTAGGACGTAAGCCGCCACAGACCCCCAAGATAAGAACCATAGCAGGGGATTCCCTGAGGGCCTCAATCAATCCTGGTGTAGTCACTGCGGCCGCCCCTGCTCGTATGGGAATCATCACCTCCTTGGAGGACTTTAGCCCCCGTTGTACGGCTTGATATTCTGCCCCTTGGGGCACAAGGACAAGGCATGGAGTCATTGTTCTCTGATGGGTTTTCTTATGGGGAGTACTGCTGCTGCCCTGTTAACACCACCCGCCACGCTGGGAGTAGACATTTTCAAGTTCACTAACGGCTTCACTTTTGATAGGCCGATCGCGGGCAATTTAGAAACTGACCAATGGAAAGAGTGTCACACTCAAGCGTCCGCTATGGTAGACAGGAGGCATTTTCCGCCAAATCTGATACCGTTGTTAATTGTTGAAGCTATGTTATTGTTCTGGCAAATTGTGAGCTATCCCCGATTCTCCCTCAGGCAAGCTGGGCAACTGTCACAGGCCACCTAGACAAACAAAAAATGAGTATGATAACTATAGACTTTGCTCAATTGTTATTTGTGGAAGTCGTCCCCTGCTGGGTTGCGATCGCGAGGCCTCTTCGGAGAATCGTGAATTGACTGCCCGAGAGCGTTGGCCCGAGGAACGGTCAAGGATTGACTCAACGATCGATCAATGCGTGTAGGAGTGAACCCCCCTATGATTCAAATGGTGCTGGAGAACCCAGTTTCCGTCAAGGATGCTGAGCGCTTTTGCCAAGAGATACTCCCCCAAGTCTCACGCACATTTGCCCTCAGTATTCGTTTCCTCCCCGGAAACTTGGGTCGGGCGGTTCTTGTGGCCTATCTTATCTGTCGCATTGCCGATACCGTTGAGGATGATCCGGTTGCCAGTATTGCCGCCAAAACAGCCCTATTGGATCACCTACTGGAGTGTTTTGACAGCCCCGCCCTGGCCAATAGCTATGGTGAAACGGCACGGGGGGTTCAAGGGGAGCCAGCCCATGTGCAACTGGTGAAACATACGGGACTCGTCTTTGCCCTCTACCGTTCTTTACCCCGTACGTCCCAACAGCACGTCCAACGCTGGGTCAGCGAAATGGTGCATGGGATGAAAAAGTTTATTAACCTCTATCCCAACGGCATTCGCATTCAGACCCTCGATGAATATAAGGAGTACTGTTAC
>NZ_JACOMP010000066.1:0-2907 GCF_014466085.1 Thermosynechococcus sp. OHK43 | reverse complement strand
CTTCGTGCATGAGGGTGGACTTGCCCGATCCCGATACTCCCGTCAGACACACCAGCTTGCCAAGGGGAATTTCTACGGTGATATCCTTGAGGTTGTTGCGGGACACCTTTTTTAGAATCAGGGATTTGCCATTCCCTGGCCGGCGATCGCTGGGAGTTTCGATGCGCTTGCGCCCCGACAGATAAGCCCCCGTCAGGGAGTCAGGATGGTTGAGAATTGCCTCGAGGCTGCCTTGAGCGACAATTTGGCCGCCGTGGCTTCCCGCCCCTGGGCCAATATCGACAATGTAATCGGCAGCCCGGATCGTATCCTCATCGTGTTCGACAACAATCAGCGTATTCCCCAAGTCCCGCAGGCGAAAGAGCGTTTGCAGCAGGCGATCGTTATCGCGCTGGTGCAGGCCAATACTCGGCTCATCGAGGACATAGAGCACCCCCGTCAGGCCAGAGCCAATTTGGGTAGCCAAGCGAATTCGTTGAGCTTCACCCCCAGAGAGGGTGGCTGCACTGCGATCCAAGGTTAGGTAATCGAGCCCCACATCAATGAGAAACTGCAACCGCGCCATTACTTCCCGCAGGGCTAGTTCCGCAATTTGTTGTTGGCGAGGCGTGAGTTGCAGGGATTGAAGCCGTGCCCAGCACTCGCGAATCGAAACACGGGTGAGATCCGTAAGGCGATATTGCCCCAAGCGCACGGCCAAAGCGGCTGGTTTCAGGCGTTGTCCCTGACAGGCGGGGCAGGTTTGATTGACTTGGTACTCTTCCAGTTTTTGCCGGTAGGCCTCGGAGGTCGTCTCGCGGTACTGCCGCTCTAGGATGGGAATCACCCCTTGAAATTGACGGTAGTAGTCCCGTTTGCGATAGCGCAAATCAGAAGGGATGAGAATCGGCGTGTCGGTGCCGTAAAGGAGGATCTCCCGTTGCAACTCCGTGAGGCGATACCACGGTGTATGGATGTCAAAACCAAGGGCCTCAGCAACACCACAGAGGAGAGCAAGGTAGTAGTCGTGTTCCTTCTCGGCCCAGGGGGCGATCGCCAGATAAACCGGTAGTTCGGGATTGGGGACAATTAACTCCGGGCTAAATTTGCGCAAATAGCCCAGGCCATGGCACTCTGGACAGGCCCCATAGGGGGAGTTAAAGGAAAAAAGTCGCGGAGAGAGCTCATCCATCACCGCCCCATGCTCAGGGCAGGCAAAATTTTCTGAAAACAGGAGCGTTTGACCCTCAGCCCCCGTCTCCCGAGACACCACACTGACCATTGCCGTACCGTTGCCATGGTGCAACGCCGTTCGCAAGGAATCCCCTAAACGTTCCTCAATCCCCGGCTTCAGCACCAGGCGATCAACAACAATTTCAATCGTGTGGACATGGTTTTTGTCCAGTTCAATGGCATCACTGAGGTCGCGCACCTCCCCATCAATCCGAACCCGCACAAAACCTTCACTGGCCAGACTCGACAGCAGCTTCCTGTGGCTGCCCTTCTTCCCCTTGACAATGGGGGCCAAGACTTGAAAGCGGCTCTGGGGCGGCAACTGCATCACCTGATCCACCATTTCATCAATGGTTTGGGGGCGGATCGAGCGATCGCAATGGGGGCAATGGGGTTCACCGGCACGGCCATAGAGCAGCCGCAGGTAGTCATAGATTTCCGTGACCGTCCCCACCGTTGAGCGGGGATTGTGGGAGGTGGACTTTTGATCAATAGAAATTGCTGGACTCAGCCCCTCAATGGCATCCACATCAGGCTTATCTAACTGGCCGAGGAATTGCCGTGCATAGGCACTCAGGGACTCCACATAGCGGCGTTGTCCTTCAGCAAAAATCGTGTCAAAGGCAAGGGAGGACTTCCCTGAACCGGAGACACCGGTCATTACAATCAGGCGATCGCGGGGCAGATCGAGGTCAATGTTTTTCAGATTATGCTGCCGTGCACCCCGAATGCGAATTTCACCTCCAGGCATTGGATCGCCCATACTGCAAAAAGAACTAATGTTAAAAAACATTACATTGAGGGCTATTATAGCAACGCTGCCAAACCCTTTCGCAGCCACTCAGCCATGAAAAAAGCGGGGTTTGGTTGCCCCGCTTCCCGTGTGGGTAACCCTCGCCTAGGCAGGTTCAGGGATTGACTCTGTGCCCAGGGTAGGGATGGGCTTAGTAGTCGAAGTCACCGCCCATGCCAGCACCGCTGCCCGCAGGATTATTTTCCTTGGGTTCGGGCTTGTCAACGATGATGCACTCGGTGGTTAGCACCATGCCAGCAATAGAGGCCGCATTTTGCAGAGCCGAGCGGGTAACTTTGGCAGGGTCAACGATACCGGCATCAAACATGTTGACATATTCATCTTTAGCGGCATCATAACCCACATCGAAGGGTTTTTCTTTGACCCGTTCAACAATGATGGCACCATTTTGACCCGCGTTTTCCGCAATGCGACGCAGGGGAGCGCTGAGGGCACGCTCAACAATGTTGGCACCAATCAGTTCTTCACCCGTTAGGTGCTCAGCGGCCCAGTTGCTCAACTCAGGAGCCAAGTGAACCAAGGTGGTACCGCCACCGGGAACAATCCCCTCCTCAACAGCGGCTTTGGTGGCGTTAATCGCATCTTCCAGACGGAGTTTGCGATCTTTCATTTCAGTTTCGGTGGCAGCACCGACTTTAATCACCGCCACCCCACCAGCTAGTTTGGCCAACCGCTCCTGCAGTTTTTCTTTGTCGTAGCTGGAGTCGGTTTCTTCGATTTGGCGACGGATTTGCTCGCAGCGAGCCTTGACGGCTTTTTCATTGCCTTCGGCAACAATCGTGGTGTGATCTTTGGTGATTGTGATGCGGCGAGCTTTACCGAGCATATCCAGCTTGGCATTTTCCAGCTTCAGACCCGCATCTTCGGTGATCACTTGACCG
>NZ_JACOMP010000065.1:0-5506 GCF_014466085.1 Thermosynechococcus sp. OHK43 | reverse complement strand
CCACATAGAGATGACAAAGACCATCGGCGTGACCCAGCACCGGAATCCGCGTGTTGTTCTGGATATAACGCACAAATTCATTGGAACCTCGCGGAATGATTAGATCAACCCACTGATCCAGTTGCAGTAGTTCGCTGATCTCCGATCGCTGGGTGAGGAGGGCGATCGCCCCCGCGGGCACTGCCGACTTCTCTAGCCCCCTATGAATAATCTGCATAATCGTTTGGCAAGAGCGACTGGCCTCCTGTCCTCCCTTGAGAATGGCGCCATTCCCCGATTTAATCGCCAAGGAAGCGATCTGCACTACTGCATCAGGACGCGCCTCAAAAATCACCCCTAGCACCCCAAGGGGACAGGTGACGCGACTGAGAATTAGCCCCCTATCCAATTCTCGATAGAGTTGACGCTGGCCAAGGGGATCCGGGAGGGCAGCAACTTGACGTACGCTCGCGATCGCCGCCGCTAGTTTACTGGGACTCAGTTCCAAGCGAGCATAGAGAGAAGAATTGAGCTGATTGGCCTTGGCCTGCTCACAATCGGCAGCATTGGCCGCCAGAATCTCCTCCCGCGCCTCCTCAAGGGCACAGGCCACCTGTTCTAGGGCCCCATTGCGGGCAGCGGCATCCAGCGTGGCCAACCGGCGCGCCTGCTCATGAACTTCTTTGACCCGTTGCAGGAGCGGAGAATCGGTCATAGGGGTTCTCAATTCCAAAGACACATCAAAAAACACATCAGCAGAGATACTTAAGGGCGATCGTACGCCAAATTGTCCCGCACTTGTGGTAGGTTAACGGCAATTGCGTTGCCCTAGAATTGGCCAAAAAACAGGTTTAGGAGGATCATGCGAATTCTATTTGTTGCTGCTGAGGCGGCACCACTGGCGAAAGTGGGGGGCATGGGGGATGTGGTTGGCGCTCTGCCCAAGGTGTTACGCCGCATGGGACATGATGTGCGCATTTTTATGCCCTACTATGGCTTCTTGCCCGATAAGGTAGAAATTCCCAAGGAGCCCATCTGGATTGGCCATGCCATGTTCCAGACGTTCCATGTCTATGAAACCGTGTTGCCGGGGTCGGAGGTGCCCCTTTACCTTTTTGGCCATCCCTGCTTTAATCCCCGCCGCATCTACTATGGGGAAGATGAGGACTGGCGGTTCACCTTCTTTGCCAATGGGGCAGCAGAATTTGCTTGGAACTACTGGAAGCCCCAGATTATCCATTGCCACGATTGGCACACGGGCATGATCCCCGTCTGGATGCATCAGGATCCCGACATTACCACGGTGTTTACAATCCATAACTTGGCCTATCAAGGACCTTGGCGGTGGCGGCTAGAGCAAATTACTTGGTGTCCGTGGTACATGCAGGGGCACAATACAATGGCAGCAGCAGTGCAGTATGCCGATCGTGTCAATACCGTTTCGCCCACCTACGCCGAGCAAATTAAAACCCCCGAATATGGCGAAAAATTGGAGGGGTTGCTATCGTTTATTAGCGGCAAGCTCTCTGGCATTCTCAATGGTATTGATACTGAGCTTTTTGATCCCAGTACCGATCGCGCCCTTGCCCAAAACTACACCGCAGACACCCTAGAGCGGCGTAAGGCTAACAAAATTGCCCTCCAGGAGGAACTGGGACTAGAGGTGAACTCCGGTGCTTTTTTGGTGGGGATGGTCAGCCGCCTAGTGGAGCAAAAGGGGCTGGATCTATTGATTCAAATTTTAGATCGCTTTCTTGCCTATACCGATAGCCAGTTTGTCCTTTTAGGGACGGGCGATCGCTACTACGAAACCCAGATGTGGCAAATTGCCTCCCGGTTTCCGGGGCGCTGTAGTGTGCAGTTGCTCTACAGTGATGTCCTGTCGCGGCGCATCTATGGCGGTGCCGACGCCTTCATTATGCCGAGTCGCTTTGAACCCTGTGGCATTTCCCAGATGATTGCGTTGCGCTATGGCTGCGTGCCGATTGTTCGCCGCACCGGTGGCCTTGTGGATACCGTTTCCCACCACAACCCTGAGCAGCAAACCGGAACGGGCTACTGCTTTGACCGCTATGAGCCCCTTGACTTTTACACCTGTCTAGTGCGGGCATGGGAAGGGTATCGCTACAAACGGGAGTGGCACGCCCTCCAGCAGCGGGGTATGCGCGAGGACTTTAGCTGGAGAAAATCGGCACTCGCCTACAATGCTCTCTATAATTCCATTTATGGATTGCCCCCGGAGACCATGCCCAATCCTAGTCCAACGCTGGTACCGGCAATGACCTAGTCATTGATATCGTGGCCATATCGTGGCTATGTAATGTGTGGTTATTATTGCCTACGAATACATTGACCCCCTCTGGCAGCCCCTACCCGATCCCCAAGTGTGGGGACAGGAGATTGACCACTGGGTACTGGATGTGGAGGCCGCCCGGCCGCAGTTGCGGTACTGGTTGCAGCGGCTAGTGCCTGGGTATTGGCTCTTGCAGCAATTAAGTGCCCTTGGCCAAACGGTGATGGAAGTGAGCGATCGCCTGCGGCAACTGGAGACAGCAGGGATGACCGTGATTGCCCTCGCTGAAGGCTACGTGAGCGATCGCCCCCCCGCTGGAGATCAATTCTTGTCCCTCTGGGATCAGGTTAAGCAGCAACTCCACCAGCAAACCCGCTGCCACAACCACGCTCGTAATCGTCTCAAGCACCGTCCCCCGCCGGGTCGTGCCCCCTATGGCTATCGCCGAGGCAAAGAGCACTATGTGATTGATCGAGCGGCAGCTGGTGTCGTCAAGGATTTTGTTGAGCATTTTCTCCTCTATGGCTCCCTCAGTGCGGCGGTGCGCTTTATTGCCCACACTCACCACAAGCGGATTAGCGTAGCCACAGGTCGGCGCTGGCTAACCCACCCCGTCTATCGCGGCCACCTTTACTACCAAGGAAAAACCGTGATTCCCCAGACCCATGCCCCCCTGATTGGGCCCGATGAAGCGGCTCAGGTGGATCGGCTGTTGCGGCGCCAACGCTCTCTACCCCGTCGCAGTGCCAGTGCTCCCCATCCTCTGGCGGGATTGGTGATTTGCCGCGAATGTCAGCAACGCTTTGGCCGGACTCAGGTGCAGCCCTATCGCCAACCCAGCCAATATGCCTATTTGCGTCCCCTCCACTGTCCGCTTTCCCCGAAGTGTCGCAGCATTCCCTACAACGCTGCCCTGGCTGCTGTGATTGATCAAATTGCCGAACGCCTGCCGCCGGCGATCGCTGAACTTTGCCTACCATCGTCAACCCTCACCACCGAAATTGCAGTCATTGACAGGCAGCTGCAACAACTCACGGAACTAGAAGGCCAAGGTCTCTTGGATGCGGAAACGGCTCAACTGCGCCGTTATAAACTGGCTGGGGAGCGGGCACGCATTGAGGCACAGCAGGCACAACTGCCCCCTAGCAATCTCTTGCAACTGGCGGTGACCCTGGGTCAGCCTCAATTTTGGTACCAACTCTCAGCTGCAGAGCAACGCTTTTATCTACGGGAGTTTTTACAGGCCATACAGGTCAGCAGCCGCCCCCCACAGCCTTGGTCTGTCCATTTACAATTTATTTGGGAACCCACTATTGGCAGTGGGCCTTAACCACTTCCAGTGCCCCCCTTAGCTGGAGAGCTGAAAGGGGAAGGGTATATAGATTAGTTTATAGATATAGATAAATAAAAAACACCAATAAGAAATTGCAGGTGTAAGAAGTTATGACGATTGAACTCAGCGATCGCCAAAAGCAAATTCTGGGCGCTACGATTAACCATTACATTGCTACGGCAGAACCCGTCGGCTCAAAGGCGATCGCCACCGAATATAACCTGAACGTCAGCCCAGCCACCGTGCGCAATACGATGCTACTCCTCGAGAAAAGCGGCCTGCTTTACCAGCCCCACACCTCCGCCGGGCGGGTGCCCTCCGATTCTGGCTATCGCGTTTATGTGGATGAACTGATCCAGCCTATTCCCGATATAGCTCGCAAAGCCGAGAGTCTCTTGAGTGAGCGGTTTATTTGGGGACAACAACGTCTTGAGGTGATCTTGCGGCAAGCAGCGCAGTTGCTTTCGGATCTCAGTGGCTACATTACGCTAATCACGCTGCCCAATTCTTTGGAGCGACAAATTCGGGTGATTCAACTGGTCGCTTTGGATGCGCAGCAGGTGATGGTAATTCTTGTTCTGGATACCTACGAAACCCAATCAGCGCTCATTCAACTGGGCCAGGAGGAAGAAGATCCCGAACTACGGGAGCGCACCCTACAGGTACTGACCAACTTCCTCAATCATCAGTTGCAGGGGCGATCGCTGGTGGAATTCAGTGCCATTGACTGGCAAAAACTGGATTTGGAGTTTCAGGCCTACAGCCAGCAGCTTCAGACCCTACTGCGGCAGTTGAGCGATCGCTGCAGCCACCAGAGGACCTCCTTTGTCATCAGTGGTCTTGCAGATGTCCTCCAGCAGCCAGAATTTTCCCAAGTGGAGCAGGTACAAATGCTACTGCATCTTCTCGAAGACCAACAGGATCAACTGGCTCCCCTGATCAGTAGCGATAGCCAAGCTCCCTCCCAAGTGCAAATCCGCATTGGCAGTGAAAATACCCTAGCGCCGATGCAGTCCTGTACCTTGGTCTATTCCTGCTACTGCTATGGGGACTCTCCCGTAGGCAGCGTTGGCATTCTAGGGCCGACGCGGATGCCCTATGCCCAGATTATTCCCTTAGTGGCCACAGCGGCAGATTATTTAACAGAGCAAGTCAGTCGCTATAGGTGAGTGCTCCTCAGCTCCGCAAGGGGCTGAGCTTTTGGGGATGAGGTAGGCAGAGAGCCAGCCCAGTCTCAAAAAAACCGGTAGCCCTATACTGGTTAAAGCCAAATTCCTCAACCGAGGAGGAAAGCAGCCACCGCTGCCCTCCCATGCCCTAAAGAGGATGGGCATTCCCGAAAACACAAGGGCAAACCCTGTGCGGTCAACCATTGGCTGGATCGGGCACAATAAGTTATTGGCCTTTCCTAGGGACACTTGGAGAATATTGAAATGCCTACACCCGCCTTGCTGGTTCTCGCCGATGGTTCAGTCTTTCGTGGTTTTTCCTTTGGGGCACCGGGGACAGCTATTGGAGAGGTGGTCTTTAATACCGGCATGACGGGTTATCAAGAGGTGCTCACCGACCCTAGTTATTATGGTCAAATCGTGACATTCACCTACCCCGAGTTGGGCAATACAGGAACCACCCCCGAAGACGATGAATCCGATCGCCCCCAAGTGCGGGGTGCTATTGCTCGCAATATCTGTGATATTCCCAGTAACTGGCGATCGCAACAATCGTTACCTGATTACCTCAAAGCCCATCGAATTCCCGCAATTTATGGGATTGACACCCGCGCCCTCACCCGCAAAATTCGTACCGTGGGTGCCATGAATGGCGGCATCTCCACAGAAATCCTTGACCCCGTTGAACTGCTGCAAAAAGTCCTTGCCGCTCCCAGTATGCAGGGACAAAAT
>NZ_JACOMP010000064.1:0-3376 GCF_014466085.1 Thermosynechococcus sp. OHK43 | reverse complement strand
CCGCTGCCGCGTTAACAAGGGACTCTGCTTCGCTAATACTGGCGGCAATCGGTTTTTCCACCAAGACGTGAACCCCATGGCGCAGGCAGGTAATCCCCACCTCATGATGCAGACGGGTGGGCACGGCAATACAGACCGCCTCAACGTGGGGCAGTAAATCCACATAGTTTTCAAAGAATTTGACCCGATATTTGCTAGCAGTGTCAATGCCCCGCTCTAGATTGACATCAGAGATGCCCACAAGTTCGACATCCTTGAGTAAACTCAAAACACGGGTGTGGTGCTGACCCATGTTGCCAACACCGATGACGCCAATGCGCAGTGGTTCGGGCTGGGGACGGAAGGCAGAACTCATGTCTATTGATTTCACTCCTCTACGCAACCGGGGAAGGGTTTGGTGTTGGCGATCGCCCGCCGTAGGTAAAAACCCACAGAGTTCACAGAATGAACATTTTCAGAAAGATGCTACCACAGCATTACCAAATGTAAAGTTCTTGATAGACAGGTATGACGACGACACAAAAGGCCGTTGTGTTGCTCTCAGGGGGCTTAGACTCCAGCACCGTATTATTTCGTGCCAAGGCACTGGGGTATGCTTGCTATGCTCTCTCCTTTGACTATGGGCAGCGCCATCGGCGGGAATTGGAAGCAGCGATTGCCATTGCCACCGCTGCTGGGGTTGTTGAGCATCAAATCCTTCCCCTGAATTTGCGCCTATGGGGGGGATCGGCTCTGACAGACTTGAGCATTGACCTGCCCCGCGATCGCGATCTGGCCACCATGAGCCAAGAGATTCCCGTCACCTATGTCCCCGCCCGCAATACAATTTTCCTGAGTGTTGCCCTCGCCTATGCCGAAGCCCTAGGGGCACAAACCGTTCATATTGGCGTTAATGCCCTCGATTACTCTGGCTATCCCGACTGTCGCCCTGACTATATTGCCGCGATGCAGGAGGTCTATCGCCTCGGTACCAAACAGGGGCGTGAAGGCCAGCCGATTGAAATTGTCACCCCCCTCATTGAACTTCACAAAAAAGACATCATTCGCCTAGGTCATGGGTATGGTGTTCCTTGGGAAAAAACATGGTCTTGTTACAGCAATGGCGAACAGGCCTGTGGTTGCTGTGATGCCTGTCGGTTGCGTTTAGCGGCCTTTGCCGAACTAGGTTTAGTAGATCCCTTGCCCTACGCAGTTCACCCCCCGCTGTAGGTTCGGTAAATCCCCCTTTTGCTCATGGCAGGGGCGATCGCACTATAGGAAGAAGAGAGGGTTAAGCCCAATATGGGTGCTGTGCCCCGCATTGAAGTTAGCCTGCAAAGGGAGTTTTCGTCGCTATGGCAAAAGTTGTCGGAATTGATCTGGGGACCACCAACTCCTGTGTGGCCGTCATGGAAGGGGGCAAGCCCACGGTTATTGCCAATGCTGAAGGGTTTCGGACAACGCCCTCCGTTGTTGCCTACACCAAAAATGGCGATCGCCTCGTGGGTCAAATTGCCAAACGGCAAGCAGTGATGAACCCCGAAAATACCTTCTATTCTGTGAAGCGCTTTATTGGCCGTCGTTTCGACGAGGTGACCCACGAAGCCACCGAGGTCTCCTACAAAGTTTTGAACGTCAATGGCAACGTCAAACTGGATTGCCCCGCCCTTGGCAAACAGTTTGCCCCTGAGGAAATTTCTGCTCAAGTCCTGCGCAAACTCAAAGAGGACGCCAGTAAGTACCTGGGTGAAGAAGTCACCCAAGCAGTAATTACTGTGCCTGCCTACTTCAACGATTCTCAACGCCAAGCCACAAAAGATGCCGGTAAAATTGCCGGCCTAGAAGTGCTGCGGATCATTAACGAACCCACCGCTGCCTCCTTGGCCTATGGCCTAGATAAAAAAGCCAATGAAACTATCCTCGTCTTTGACCTTGGCGGTGGCACCTTTGACGTCTCCATCCTTGAAGTGGGCGATGGCGTTTTTGAAGTGCTGGCTACCTCCGGGGACACCCACCTGGGCGGTGACGACTTCGACAAGAAAATTGTGGACTATCTAGCTGAGTCCTTCCGTGCCCAAGAAGGCATTGACCTACGCAAAGACAGACAGGCACTGCAACGGCTCACAGAGGCAGCAGAAAAAGCCAAAATTGAACTCTCCAGCGTCATGCAAACGGAAATCAACCTGCCCTTCATCACCGCAACCCAGGATGGTCCTAAGCACCTCGACATGACGCTCACCCGCGCTAAATTTGAGGAACTCTGCTCTGACCTGATTGACCGTTGCCGTGTACCCGTCGAGCAAGCGCTCAAAGACGCCAAACTCACCAAGGATCAAATTGATGAAGTGGTGCTAGTGGGAGGTTCCACCCGCATTCCCGCCATCCAAGAGCTGGTCAAACGGCTATTGGGCAAAGACCCCAACCAGAGTGTCAACCCCGATGAGGTCGTGGCTGTGGGTGCTGCCATTCAAGCTGGGGTACTGGCAGGGGAAGTGAAAGACATTCTCCTCCTCGATGTCACACCGCTGTCGCTGGGCGTCGAGACCCTTGGGGGTGTGATGACGAAAATTATTCCCCGCAACACCACGATCCCCACGAAAAAATCCGAGGTCTTCTCCACCGCCGTTGATGGTCAAACCAATGTGGAAATCCACGTTCTCCAAGGAGAGCGGGAAATGGCCGCCGACAACAAGAGCCTCGGTACCTTCCGTTTGGATGGCATTCCGCCAGCACCGCGCGGCGTGCCGCAAATCGAAGTCACGTTTGATATTGATGCCAACGGTATCCTCAACGTGACCGCTCGTGACAAAGGCACCGGCAAACAGCAGTCCATTAGCATCACAGGCGCCTCAACGCTGCCCAAGGAAGAAGTGGAACGTATGGTGCGCGAAGCAGAAATGAATGCCGCCGCCGATAAAGCCAAACGCGAGAAAATCGAGACTAAGAACCAAGCGGAGCAACTCTGCTATCAAGCGGAGAAACAGTTGAATGAGTTGGGGGATAAAGTCTCCACCAGTGATAAAGACCGTCTCACTTCCCTCATTGCCAACCTGCGCTCGGAAATCGGCACCGAAGCGGAGAAGAAACCCATTGAGTCCATTGACTTTGGACGGGTGAAATCGCTGATGCAGGATCTGCAACAAGCCCTCTACAGTGTCGGCTCAAGTGTCTATCAAAGTGCTCAGTCCAGTGATGGAACTGGCGCCAGCAGCGGCGGTGGCAGTGGTAGTGGCGGTGATGACGAAGTGATTGACGCCGAGTTCTCGGAAACCAAATAGTCCCGCCTATTGACAACTTTCTGCCAGAACCAGACACCTCCTCCCCCTAGGTGAAGGCTTAGGGGGTTCTCTTTTCTTTTGGCACGGTATGCTCGGTGGTTTTTCGATGGGGGCTTCTT
>NZ_JACOMP010000063.1:0-12765 GCF_014466085.1 Thermosynechococcus sp. OHK43 | reverse complement strand
CGAATGGCCACCTCAATCGCTTGCTCTAGGGTGAGGGCTTGATTGAGATCAATGTTGAGCGTCTCAGGAAGCGCCAGTTTATCGGGATTGGGATTGAGAGGCGTGAGGGCATCCGCCGCTGGGGCTTGAGAAGACGCCTGTACCACTGGAGTAGTTTTGGGTGCAGCTTGAGCGAGGCTAGGCAGCGTCACAGGGGCAAGTGCAAGGAGTCCCGACAGCAGCATTTTGGGGAGATTCAGGGCAAAATCATTCAACATGGGAACTTAGAGTGCAACCTGCTCAAGTTAGCGACGGTAGAACTGCGCCTAAGCACTGGTGAAGATTGCCAGCATCCAGCCATTTGCTTCACTCCCACAACACACCCATTCTGCAAAACTCTAGCATGGATTCTCAGTTGCGATCGCCTGCTAGAGCCGCCGCCGCAGACCACGAGGATTGAAAAGGGGGATAAAACTGATCTAGAATAGGGAATCTGCCAAATCAGGAGAGGTGGCTGAGTGGTCGAAAGCGGCAGATTGCTAATCTGTTGATAGGCAGGTAACTCCTATCCGAGGGTTCGAATCCCTCCCTCTCCGTTAAAGAAAAAGAAGTTAAAGAAAATATGATCAAGCCAATAACTGACCCTTATCCTTTGCTCTCCCTGAGCAAAGCCCGAATGGGTCAAGGGCAGGAGATAATAAACTCACATAAACAGCTTTGGGATAAAACGATGGCCAGTGACTTAATAATAACGATTCTCCCCGGCATGACCGTGAAGGTCACCAATCCCAACGATACTTATTACCAATTTCAGGGGATTGTGCAGCGGGTCACAGACGGCAAAGTAGCAGTGCTCTTTGAAGGAGGAAACTGGGATAAATTGGTTACTTTTCAGGCCAGCGAGCTAGAGCCAGTGGTGAGCACGCCCAAGAAAAAAGCGCAAGCCAAAAAGTAAACGATGGCGTGGCGATCGCCTCCCCCCCAGCCCTTTGCTGAGATTATCCAGACAGCAACGGATCACTGCATTGCCCAGTGCCACGAGCCCGCTACCCTAGATTTTCCGGCTGTGCCTGCCCTGGGCAGTTGGGTGCGCATCCCGGAAAGCGATCGCGTGATTTATGGCATTGTTGCCTACGTAGTCACGGCGCCCATTGACACAATTCACCGTGCCACCGCCTTGGGGCTATCCCTAGAGCAACTACGGCAAGAGCAGCCCCATATCTTTGCCATGTTGAAAACCGAGGTCACGATCGCCATTGCTGGCTTTCAGGAAAGGGAACACTTTTATCACCATTTGCCCCCCCACCCACCCCAAATGCACCAGCAGGTCTATGGGTGTCCCCCGGAGGAGGTGATTGCCTTCAGTGGCACATTGACCTTTTTGCGAACCCTGTTGACCCTGCGCTATGGTCCCGGTGATGCCCTGGTGGCCGCAACCCTCCGTTCCTTGTATCAACTCCGACAGCGCGATCGCCAGTGGCTAGTGCAGGCAGCCCAATACCTGAACCAACTCCTCAAGGATGACTACGATCGCCTGCGGGGCATTATTGAGCAGTTATGATAGCCGGCAAGACAAAAGCCGCCCCCGTTGCCAGCAAAACAATGATTTCTAGGCCGAGCAACAGAGGACTGGCAGGTTTAAGCCTACCGCCCCGCCACCAGTTCCTGACCCGCCGATCCTCTGGCCGGATTGCAAAACTGAGCATTGAAACTAAAAGTGGCTGCCCCCCCGCCTTTGCCCCTAGAACGAGGTGAGCCAGCAAACTCAGGAGCACCACACTCCAAGCCGCTAAATGAGCTAAGTACCAGCCTCGATTGAGCTCCCCTGCGGGCAACCACTCCTCTTTCATCATCCGCCCCGTGATCAGGGCAAACGTGACGGCCACCAGCATTAGGGTATTTGCTAACCGATGCCAAGCAAGCCAATTCCCTTGGGAAATTTGCGCCAAGGATTTTTTGTACAACAGCCGGCGATCGCCCCAATGGAAGCAGTAAAGGGCAAAGCAGGGGAATAGCAATAGCAGCACCAGGGCAATTGTACCGTGGAGGCCTTGAATATCGGGAATCTTGGGTAGGGGCAGTGATCCCCAGCGGCCATCGTAGGTGTTATAGACCCAAAACCCTGACAGGAGAGCAAGGAGCACCAAAATCGCAATTGCCCCGTGGACAAGGCGCAGGGAAAGGGGTTGATAGGGAATAGGTTTGGCCATCGTTATTGGGAAGCAGGGTGTAATTGCTTGACGAGGCGATCGTACTGCTGCGTTTCCGCCCAATCCAGAATTTCCCGTGCCCGCAGTACCGGTAGCGGGTGGGTCAGCTGCGCGGTCTGTAATTCTTTGAAAAGCCCATACCAGCCCCGATCGGCCGCCTCATAATCCCGCGCTTGGGCAATAAAGGCGTCGAGATTCAGGCGATCGCTCCACTGTGGCGAACCTCCAGAGAGTTTCATCAGAACTGAAGCAACAATACGGGGGTCGCAGGTCACCAATAGGGCAGCGCGATCGCAGGTGAGTTCAGCACAGCGAAGCCAATGCAACAGTTGCATTTGCAGTCCCTGGGCCAAAAGCAAACCCCAAGGAGACAATTGACTGGTGGCCAACAGCAACAGGTTGGCGACGGTCAGATAAACCCCATGTTCACATTTGAGGTGACCCAACTCATGGGCTAAGACCGCCTGTAATTCCTTGGGTGTCAGCAGTTCCACGAGCGCCGAGTGCAGGACCACAAAAGGCTGTTTGCCCTGCATAGCAAAGGTGTAGGCATTGGCAACGGGGTGTTGTTTGAGATACAACTGGGGCGGCTCTAGGCCTAAAATACGACATGCTTCCAGATGGAGGGCGTAAATCTCTGGCAATTGCCGTTCACTCAGGCGCAGGCTACTGCCAATGTTCTCCAGGTAAAAGGCCTGCTCCGCCACCGAACCTAAAAGCGATCGCACGAGAATATCTAACCCCGGCAGTTGCTGGAGTGCTTGGGTGGCCTCGCGATCGCGGGGATGACGAAACTGATCGGCCCTCAGGCTGGCAGACGCTGGAACAGGCATGAAATCGTAATTTTTACCTTGACCCCTCCACTGCCAATTTTAGAGTATGGCACAGACTTCTCGCATCCCTGCAAAAACATTCTGCGCTTTCTGCGCTGGCATGCTCTTCTCGCCTAAGACCCAAAAAGCTACGGCGAGGGCACCGACAACCTCCTACTGGATTGGGTGCCAAGTCCTACCGTAGCCTTCTTTAATCAAGGGAATTTTAGTTAGAAGGCATCCTCCTCCTCTTCATCCCCATAGTCATCGTCCTCGTCTGCGAGTTCGTCCTCCTCATCCTCAACATCACTGCTGGCGAATTCAAAATCGCGAGCCCCTCCCGTAATCTTTTCAATCACATGGGGTGCGGTTTCATCATCAATGAGGACATCTTCACCAAGGTCAGCAGTCACATTGACCGTCGTCATCTTTGGTGATTCAGGTTCGGGGCTGATAACGTGGGTTTGGCCCAAGCGATCTTCACCCTCTTCCCACTCTTCATCGCCGTTGCCACTTTCCTCGTAGCTGTTGAAGCCGGTACCCGCTGGGATGAGACGGCCAATGATCACGTTTTCCTTGAGTCCCCGCAGCCAGTCGGACTTGCCTTCAATGGCCGCTTCAGTGAGTACCCGGGTCGTCTCTTGGAAACTGGCGGCTGAAATGAAGCTATCGGTATTCAGGGAGGCCTTGGTAATCCCCAACAGAACAGGGGTATATTGGGCGGGTGCACCACCGGTAAGCGCCATGGGTTCGTTGGCTTGTTCCGCCTGACGCAGAGTCATGAGTTCACCGGAGAGCAGGATTGTATCGCCCGCATCGTCAATCCGAACCTTGGAGGTCATCTGGCGGACAACCACCTCAATGTGTTTATCGGCAATCTCAATACCTTGGCTGAGATACACCGACTGCACCTCGTTGACCAAGAAGGATTGCACCTTCTCAAGGCTAGTTTGGGCAGCTTTGAGCAACCCTTGGGGTTTGTAGTACTCAAAGTAAATTGAGAGGATGTCGTGGGGATCCACAGGACCATCGGTGAGGGGGTCAGCAAGATTGACCTTTTGACCATCCACCACCAAGGGGTTTTGGCCCGGCAAGACAGGGTATTCCTGAATCGTGCCATCCTCTTCAATGACTTTGATGTCTACGCTGTCGTCACTGTTGTAGGTGACTTGACAGGTGCCGGGGCGCACCGCCAGTACGCATTTTTCCTTGGGATGGCGAGCTTCAAGGAGTTCTTCAATCCGAGGTAACCCCTGAATGATGTCACCCGTTTTCGCCCGCTCAAACACCAACAGCGCGAGGTTATCCCCCCGTTGCACAAGGTCGCCCTCTTCAATTTGCAGCACGGCCCCCGGCGAGACCAGGTAGGGACGGGCCAAGCGCAGGATCACGTGGTCATCGGCCACTGCCATGACAGCGGCAGTTTCAGGAGCGGTGACCCCTTTGGCCAGTTCATCGCCAGGACGCACCAGATCGCCAACTTTGACGGTGGGCTTGGCACCATTGGTCTGTACCCGCAGGCGATCGCTCTCAGTAACGACCAGAATGCGGCGAACAGATTCACCACTGCGCAAGATTCCCTGCACCTCACCCGCTTGCTTGGCTTTAATGTCCGTGCGGGCAATCACAGCACCGGGGCGAATGTGATCACCATCTTTGACCAGAAGGGAGGTAAAGGTGCTCCCTTGGGTCTGATCCGCAGCAATGTCACGGCGAATAACCAAGGACTCCAGAATCACCAGTTGGAGGCGCTGGGCTTCTGGATCCACCTCATCCGTGACAATTTCAATGTCAGCAGCCAGTTGTGGGGCTTCGCTGCCAATTTCAAGGACTAACTGCGTCCGCAGCAGATCAACGCCATCAACGGATTTGACCCGCTCATCGTGTTTGTAGGGCAACCGCTGCACGGCCCGCAGGCGAATCGACTGCCCTGAATTATCACTGGAGTCCTGACTGGGTACCGATGGCTCATCAGGAACGTTAAATTCTTGAACGGGGCGCAGAAGAATCGCTGGTCCTTCGGGGGTGTCCTCCAGATAATCTACTTGCGAGAGGGCTTCGACCACAAGGCCGGGGAGGACCTCTTCACCGGGACGGGCCAAGATGCCATGCTTTAGCCGTGCAGCTTCCGGATCATCCACAAGGTGAAGTTCACCGGGCTTAATAATAATTTCCCGCAGGATGTCGTTTTTCTGGATGACTTCGACAACACCGCTGTTTTGACAGAAGATGTCCTTGACAACCTCAGTCCCCGCTTCGACGTATTGGTTGTCCTCCACCATCAGCAGGGAAATATCCTTGTTCACTTCATGGGTTTCTTCGGGAATCCATAGGAGGGTCCCCCCTTTGAGGACTTCATAGCCCTGCTTGGCCTTACCTTTTTTGGCCACTTCGATGTCGGCGTATTTGAGGATACCGCCCGTCGTGGTGTGGTAGCGATCGTCAATCAGCTCAGCCACCACTTGGCCATTGGCCACCTTGGTGCCAGGAGCTGCCTTCAGGGAAAAGCGCTGGCCAGTGGCGGTCTCAATAATGTAGTGCTCGCGTCCCTGCTGCGTTTCCTTGAGCACTTTCGCTTTATCCAGCATCACCGAAGCGGTAATAATTTCCACCTCGCGACTGCCTTTGCTGTCCTGTTGTTCAGGAAGACGCACCACACCTCCATGCTCGGTTTTCACAGTGGTTTCTGCAAGCACGGCCCCCGCTTCAATGCGATCGCCATTCTGAACAACCGGCTCAGCACCAGGGGGCAGATTATACACTTCCCCAGACAGTACCCAAATTAACCCACCCTTGGGGGCAATGCGCGTTGTAGTGCCTTGGCGATCGCGCTTCTCCTCCACTTCGAGGTTGACGAACTTCACTTGACCCGCCAAATCCGAGGCCACATCCTTAGTTACTTTCTCCGTGGACTTACGGACACTGCGGGAGGCCTGGGCCACTTCCGCCAATAATTGACCCGCTTCGACGGTTTCGCCATCCGCCACCAGGACAATTGACCCTTGGGAGAGGTCAAATTCTTGACTTTGCTGACCGCCTTTGATCACAAGCTTGCCAGCGGTTTCGACAATAAAGGCATCATCACCGTGGCGAGTGCGGTAGGGACGCACCCGCAATTTCTTGCCGTACTCCACCGTACCGGCAAAGGGAGCGCGCTCTTGGCGGGCCACTTCCCCGGTAAACACCCCGCCGGTGTGGAACGTGCGCATCGTCAATTGCGTGCCGGGTTCGCCAATGGATTGAGCAGCAATAATGCCCACCGCTTCTCCCATGTCCACCAGTCGGGCATGGGCAAGGCTCCAGCCGTAGCAAAGACGACACACAGAGCCAGTGGCCTCGCAGGTGAGGGGCGATCGCACCACCACTTCTTCAATACCAGCATCAACAATTTTCTTAGCGATATCAGCGGAGATGGCTTGATTTTTGGCCACCAGCACTTCGCCCGTTTGCGGATGGCACACATCATTGAGGGCCACCCGACCCAAAAGGCGATCCTGTAGCGTCAAGACCTTATCCCCCACGGTCATACTGCGCAGCGTAATGCCTCGCTCCGTTTCACAATCCTCTTCGCGGATAATCACATCTTGGGAGACATCCACCAAGCGCCGGGTCAGGTAACCGGAGTCCGCCGTCCGCAGTGCCGTATCCACCAGTCCTTTGCGCGCACCGTAGGAGGAGATAATGTACTCCGTCACCGTCAGACCTTCGCGGAAGTTGGTTTTAATCGGCAGGTCAATGATTTCCCCTTGGGGATTAGCCATCAAACCGCGCATGCCCACTAACTGGCGCACCTGCGAGAGGTTCCCCCGCGCCCCGGAGAAGGCCATCATGTACACGGAGTTGAGGACATCAGTATTGCGGAAGTGCCGCACCACCTCGTTTTTCAATTCTTCGTTTGTGCTGTTCCAAGTATCAATGACCTTTTGGAAGCGTTCCACCTCCGTGATTTCACCCCGCGAGTAGCGCTCCTGAGCGGTTTTAATTTCCCTTTCTGCCGCTGCGAGGAGTTCCTGTTTTTTGGGGGGCACCAGCAGGTCATCAACACTGATGGAGACGCCGGCGCGCGTGGCATAGTGAAAGCCCAGGTCTTTGATTTTGTCGGCCATTTCCGCTGTGCGGGCAGTGCCAAAGTTGCTAAAGGACCAAGCAATCAGGTCCCGCAAGCCTTTTTTGTCAATGATGCGGTTAAAGAAAATAGGCTTTTTCTCAGTCATGGTGTTGGGGTCTCCCAAATTAACTGGCTAGGGCTTCTTGAATCGTTTGGTTGTAGATAATGCGACCGGGGGTGGTGCGGATGTATTGGGAAATCCGTTGACCGTTGGCATCCTCCTTGATCCGACGCAGGGAATACTCCAGCAAACGGGAGCCATCTTCATAGGTCGTAATCTGGGGTTCACTGGTGTCGCCATCGTCCACCTCACCGTCGTAGCGCACCCAAACAAAGGCATGGAGAGGCAAGTGCCCCTGTTCGTAGGCCATGACCACGTCTTGGAAGTTGGCATAGTAGCGATCGCTATAATCCGGCAGCTTAGGATTTTCTGCCGTCAAGTAATAGCAGCCCAAAACCATATCTTGGCTGGGGGTAATAATTGGCTTGCCCGTGGCCGGCGACAGGATATTATTCGAGGCTAGCATCAGCATCCGCGCCTCCGCCTGGGCCTCAATCGAAAGGGGCACGTGCACCGCCATTTGGTCACCGTCAAAGTCGGCGTTGAAGGCAGGACACACCAAGGGGTGCAGTTGAATCGCCCGCCCTTCCACCAGAATCGGCTCAAAGGCCTGAATCCCCAAACGGTGGAGTGTCGGCGCACGGTTGAGCAGCACCGGGTGACCCTCAATGACCTCCTCCAGCACATCCCAAATTTGAGGATCATTGCGCTGGATCATGCGCTTGGCCGCCTTAATGTTGTTGACAATTTGTTGGCGAATCAAGCGGTGAATCACAAAGGGCTGAAAAAGTTCAATCGCCATTTCCCGCGGCAGGCCACACTGGTGCATTTGCAGTTTTGGCCCGACCACAATCACCGACCGACCAGAGTAGTCCACCCGTTTCCCAAGCAGGTTTTGGCGGAAGCGTCCCTGTTTCCCCTCAATAATGTCGGACAGGGACTTCAGAGGACGGTTATTGGCACCCACCACCGTGCGACCGCGACGACCATTATCAATCAGGGCATCCACCGCCTCTTGAAGCATCCGCTTCTCATTGCGGACAATAATCTCGGGCGCCAGAATCTCTTGCAGGCGGGCGAGGCGGTTGTTGCGGTTAATGACACGGCGGTATAAGTCATTAAGGTCAGAGGTGGCAAAGCGCCCGCCATCTAACTGCACCATTGGCCGCAGATCCGGTGGAATCACGGGAATCACGGTCAGGACCATCCATTCCGGCTTGGAGCCAGTGGCAATAAAGTTATCAATGACCCGCAGGCGTTTGATGAGCTTGGCGCGTTTTTGCCCCTTAGAGTTGAGGATTTCCTGCCGCAGTTGGTCGGCCTCCGCTTGCAAATCCAAATCCCGCAGCAGGCGTTGAATGGCTTCAGCCCCAATGCCCACCTCAACACCTTCTAGCTCCGAGTCCTCCCTATAGATCTCCTCTTCGATTTCCTGCCACTGATCTTCACTCAGGAGCTGCTTGTAGCTGAGGTCAGGGTGATTGCCTGGATTCAGGACTACATAGGAGTTGAAATAGACAATTTGCTCCACATCCCGCAGGGGCATATCCAGCAGGATTGCCATGTAGCTGGGAATCCCCTTTAGATACCAGACATGGGTAACTGGGGCAGCCAACTTAATGTAGCCCATGCGATGGCGGCGCACCCGTGATTCGGTGACTTCAACGCCGCAGCGCTCACAGACAATGCCGCGATGGCGCACCCGCTTGTATTTACCGCAGTGGCACTCCCAATCCTTAGCAGGGCCAAAAATCCGCTCGCAGAAGAGGCCATCCATCT
Organism: Thermosynechococcus sp. OHK43; assembly: GCF_014466085.1. Classification (NCBI taxonomy): domain Bacteria; kingdom Bacillati; phylum Cyanobacteriota; class Cyanophyceae; order Acaryochloridales; family Thermosynechococcaceae; genus Thermosynechococcus; species Thermosynechococcus sp. OHK43. The sequence goes on along the minus strand of NZ_JACOMP010000063.1, from coordinate 3,816 downwards.
CCGGCTTGAGGGTGCGATAGTTAATAGTTTCTGGCTTGGTTACCTCGCCCACCACTTGACCGTTGGGGAGAGTGCGCTGTCCCCACTGAATGATGCGCTCGGGTGAGGCCAGAGACACTTTTACATAATCAAAGCGTTGCTCGAGTCTGGGCATAAGCTCACAAATCCTTTGGCAGTAAATGGATCAGGGGGGCGATCGCCCCCAAACAAGCTGACTCAGTTCTGAGTGTTTAGAATGTCGTTGCCCCTTCTTTATCGTCCGTGTCGTCTAGGGCACTGTAGTCAATAGTGGGTCGTGCCGGCGTACGGCGAGGACTGACATCCACCATCAAATCCACCTCGGGGTCAGGTTTCATTTCGCCATCGTCATCAAAGCTGGGAATACTGGCCTTGCGCACAGAAATATCTAAGCACAGGGATTGCAGCTCCCGCATCAGCACCTTAAAGGACTCTGGCGTGCCCGGTCGTGGAATGGATTGCCCCTTCACAATGGCATTGAGGGCTTCATTGCGTCCTTGCATATCATCGGACTTGACCGTCAGTAACTCTTGGAGAATATAGGCGGCACCATAGGCCTCCAGTGCCCACACCTCCATTTCGCCAAAGCGCTGACCACCTTGCTGGGCTTTACCACCGAGGGGCTGTTGGGTAACCAAGGAGTAGGGACCGGTGGAGCGGGCGTGGATCTTATCGTCCACCAAGTGGACCAGTTTCAGCATATAGGCCATTCCCACCGTCACTGGTCGGTCAAAGGGTTCACCCGTGCGGCCATCATAGACGACCATTTTGCCTGGATTCTCAGGGTTAAAGACCCAATCTTGACCCGTGACATCTCTGGCCTCTTGCAGTTTGGCATGGACTGTTTCGCGGGATTTTTCTTTGCCGTGCATTTCATCAAAGGGGGTAATTTTAAAGCGACGACCAAGGCATTCTCCAGCCCAGCCCAAAAGACACTCATAGACTTGCCCCACATTCATCCGTGAGGGCACCCCCAAGGGATTGAGGACAATATCCACCGGCCGACCATCGGGCAGGAAAGGCATATCCTCCACCGGCAGAATGCGGGAAATAATCCCCTTATTGCCGTGGCGACCAGCCATTTTATCCCCCACTTGAATTTTGCGCTTCTGGGCCACATAAACCCGCACCACCATATTGGCGCCGGGGGGTAGCTCATCCCCTTGCTCACGGGTAAAGACGCGCACATCGACAACGCGACCTTTTTCACCATTGGGCACCCGCAGGGAGTTATCCCGCACATCCCGCGCTTTTTCACCAAAGATGGCACGCAGCAGTTTTTCTTCGGGGGGTTGATCCGATTCCCCTTTGGGGGTGACTTTACCGACGAGAATATCGCCTGCCTCTACAAAGGCACCGATGCGGATAATGCCGTTTTCATCCAATTGCCGCAGGGCTTCTTCAGAGACGTTGGGCACTTCGCGGGTAATTTCCTCAGGACCGAGTTTGGTTTGCCGCGCCTCAATCTCGTACTTCTCAATGTGGATAGAGGTATAAACATCCTCTTGCACCAGCCGTTCGCTAATTAGGATGGCGTCTTCGTAGTTATAGCCTTCCCAGGGCATGTAGGCCACAAGGATGTTCTGGCCAAGGGCAAGTTCACCCCCTTCGGTGGCAGAACCATCGGCAATGACTTGTCCCGCTTGCACGCGATCGCCCACAAAGACAATCGGCCGTTGATTCAAGCACGTATCTTGGTTGGAGCGCTGGTATTTTTGCAACGTGTAGGTAATCTCAGGGCCATTATCCGTTTTGACGCGAATTTGATTGGCATCCACATAGCTGACCACGCCATTGGTCTGGCTGAGAATCACCATACCAGAGTCCCGGGCTGCTTGGGCCTCTAGGCCTGTACCCACCAAAGGACGCTGCGGGCGCAACAGGGGAACGGCCTGCCGCTGCATATTAGAGCCCATAAGGGCACGGTTGGCGTCATCGTGCTCTAGGAAGGGAATCAGGGATGTAGCCACAGAGATAATCTGCACTGGCGAAACCGCCACGTAGTCCACCTGATCAGGGGTTGTGGTTGTGAAATCTTGACGATAGCGCACAGGTACCACATCACCAAGGATGTAACCGTTTTCATCGGTGGGCACATCCCCCGGCGCCACCCGCTTATCATCCTCTTCGTCAGCCGTCATGTAAATAGGAGGCTGATCCTTAAGGACGCGACCATCTTTCACGGGATAGAAAGGCGTCTCAATAAAGCCATATTCATTGACACGGGCATGGGTAGCCAGGGAGCCAATCAACCCGGCGTTGGGGCCTTCAGGGGTTTCAATGGGGCAAATGCGACCATAGTGGCTAGGGTGAATATCCCGCACAGCAAAGCCTGCCCGCTCCCGAGTGAGACCACCGGGCCCTAGGGCACTTAAGCGCCGTTTGTGGGTCAGTTCCGCGAGGGGGTTGGTTTGATCCATGAACTGGGAAAGCTGGCTAGAGCCAAAGAATTCCTTAATGGCGGCTACCAAGGGCTTTGGATTCACCAGTGAAGTGGGCGTCAAAGAATCCGTGTCAGACACCGTCATCCGCTCGCGAATAATGCGCTCTAGGCGATTGAGGCCAGCCCGCACTTGGTTTTGCAACAGCTCACCGACAGAACGGACACGGCGGTTGCCCAAGTGGTCAATGTCATCAATCGTTCCCAGGTCAAACTCTAGGTTAATGAGATAATCAATGGCGGCAAGAATATCCTCTGGGGTGAGGATGCGCACCGAGTCAGGAATATTTAACTGCAACTTGCGGTTGAGCTTGTAGCGACCCACCCGGCCAAGGTCGTAGCGCTTGGGATCAAAGAAGCGCGACTCTAGCAACTGTTGTCCCCCCGAGACCGTGGGCGGCTCCCCTGGACGCAGTTTTTTGTACAGTTCAATGAGGGCGTCTTCCTCAGAGAATTTGCCTTCTTTTTCAACGGTTTTTTGGTAGTACTCGGGGTGACGCAACCGCTCTAGGATTTCGCTATCGGTTAATCCCAAGGCCTTGAGGAGAACGTGCGCCGAGAGCTTACGGGTTTTGTCAATGCGTACCCACAGTAGATTGTTTTTATCAGTTTCAAATTTCAGCCAAGCGCCCCGGTTGGGAATCAGGCTGGCATTGTAGGTGCGACGACCATTTTTGTCGGTTTCTGATTTGTAGTAAACACCAGGACTGCGGACAATCTGGTTGACAATGACGCGCTCTGCACCATTGATAATAAAGGTGCCGCGATCGGTCATCAGGGGTAGATCCCCAATGAACACATCCTGGTCAATGATATTGCCGTTTTCTTTATTAATGAGGCGAGTTGGGACATACATTTGCATTGAGTAGGTGGCATCCCGCCGCTTGGCCTCATCTACGCTATACTTCGGCTCCTTGAGTCGGTAGTCTTTGGCCAAAAAGTGCAACTCAATTTTGCCGGTATAATCAGTAATAGGGGAGAAACTCTCTAGCTCTTCAATGAGTCCTTCTTCAAGAAACCATCGGAAGCTGGCCCGCTGAATCTCGACAAGGTCTGGCAAGGTAAAGGCGGGTGGCGTGTAAATCTGATTACTAGCCATGTATATCCTCTAGAGGGTATCGCTAAAACGCGGATCTTGCATCATAAGCAAAGAGGCGTCGCCCTGTCAAGCACACCAAAAGCTCCGCCTACGGCCAAAGGTGCCGCCGGAGACCTCGCAAAGAATGAAGCTGTTGAAAACAAGCAAAGTTGACAAGTGCCACTGCCGCGCTTGCAAGCCGCTACCTACGACGATAACACAGAGTTGCTATGTTTCAGCACTAGGACGCGGAGAGGAATTGGAGCTGCTACCCCTGAGT
>NZ_JACOMP010000002.1:0-2579 GCF_014466085.1 Thermosynechococcus sp. OHK43 | reverse complement strand
GGGGAGGGCTGAGACGGTGCTGAGGAGTTCCGTGAGGGCTGCAAGAAGGGCTTGATAGGGGGGTGTTGGTGTTAAGGAATGATTCTGTTTGGCGGCGGCCAAGAGTTCTTGGGCTTGCTCAATGCCTTGAACTAGAAGATGATGAGCACGGGGGCGATCGCCCAGGCGACCCTCCTTGAGGGCTTCCAGAACATCCTCTAGGCGATGACTCAAGACCTGTAGCTCACTCAGTTGGGCAATCCCAGCCCCCCCTTTGAGGGAATGCGCCGCCCGCATCAACCTGTTGTAATCCTCAGCCGTATAGTGACGCTCGGGATTGCTGATCACCTCCTCTGCCCATTGTTCGAGGAGCAGTAAATACTCCGGGGCATCCTCGTAGAGGAAGCAATGGCGCGCTTCTTGGGTAATTGCATCAAGCTCAGTCGCATCAAGGGTCATAGGTTACCCGTCCTCAAGCATCCACACGGAACCGCGATACCGAGGCCTGCAGTTCTGCGGCAAGGGCTACTAGACTTTCCATGGCATCCACCACAGCAGCAGCGGCTGAAGTTGTTGTTTGTGCCATCTGGGCGACCCGCTGCATAATCTGCGTCACTTCTGCAGCCGTGGCGGTTTGGGAGGCGGTGCGCTCAGAAATCATTTGCAGTCGTGAATCAATCTGCTGGTTGAGGCGAGCGAGTCCCTGTAACGTTGCTTTGGTTTGACTCACCAACTGGGTGCCCTTGACCACTTGCGCTGTACTGACTTCCATTTCCTGAAGCACCTCAGCCGTCTCCTGCTGAATCCCCGTCACTAACTGTTCAATATCCCGTGTTGAATCTGTGACTCGCTCGGCCAGGCGGCGCACCTCATCGGCCACCACCCGGAAGCCTTGGCCGTGCTCCCCAGCGCGGGCAGCTTCAATCGAAGCATTAAAGGCCAAAAGGTTGGTTTTCTCAGAGATGTTGGAGATGATGTTGATGATTTTGGAGATTTCTTGGGAGGATTCAGCGAGGCGTTTCATTTTCTTGGCAGTCTCGGCCACGCTGAGGCGGATATTCTCCATGCTCTCTACGGTAGTGTCCATAGTTGCATCCCCCAATTGTGCTGCCGTCAGCCCCTCTGCGGCGATCGCTGCTGCTTCTTGGGCAGACTGGGCTACTGCTTGCACTGAGGCGGCCATTGTTTCGACCGCTTCCACACTGCGATCAATGTCGGCAGCTTGCTGGGTTGCCCCGGCAACCAGTCCGGCGATCGCCCCCTGGGTGGTTTGGGCAGCGGTTTGGACTTGGTTGGCAGCGGTTTGGACTTGGACGACAATTTGACGCAAACTACGCACTGTGGCATTGAAAGCATCGGCAATGGAACCCATTTCCCCTTCGTCCACCTTGGCGCGTACGGTGAGATCTCCCCGCTGGGCTCCCTCAATATCCAGCAATAGGTTAATCACTGCCTCCTGCATTTTCATCCGTTCTTGGCGCTGCCGCTGTACTTCCCCTTGACGTTGCGCTTCAAGGGTTTGAATCTGATCCTGCTGCTGCTGGAGCTGAGCGACCAAGACGGCAATTCCTTGGCCAATGGCGGCGAGTTGAGGATCCTTAAACGCAGGCAAGGGGCTATCCCACTCCTGTTGCTGGAGTTGCACTAGCCATGTTTCTAAGGTGTGCAGCCCCTGTCGCAACTGTTTGATTTGACCCCGTCCTAGGGGAATGGGGGTAGCGGCAACGGGAGCACTCGGCAGTGGGGGGAGCGGGGGAGGCGCAGGGCTTGTCTGCAATAGTGCCAAGGCATGGCGGGCACTTTGACCAAAAATTCCCTGATCTGCTGCGGCGATCGCCTGATAAAGGGCTTTGGCGGCAGTGACATCACCCGCCTGTTCTAGGGCAGTGGCTAGGGTTAACTGTACCAAATGATCAGTGGGTTCTTCCTCAAGGAGGGCCCGCAGGGTCGGGATATCCTGAGTGAGAATGGCATTAAAGTAGCGATCGCTCAGGGATGAGGTTGGCGGGGTGGAATTGGCAAGGGAGGTCATAGGGCTGGAGCAGCTGAATGGGCAACAGCTTCAAAAACGGCTTCAACATTCAATAGTAAAATTGGCAGGCGATCCAACCGCACAAAACCCTGCAAATACTGGTGCACCTGCCGTTGAAGTTGCTGAGGCACCGGTTGCCGCTGCTGTGGGGAGACATGAATAATGCCCCGCAGTTGACTCACCACACAAGCCAGTTGACGCGGCGAAGATCCGTCAGTATCGCGCATGACCAGTGCCGTCCAACGTTGGTGGGGCGATCGCTCCCAAGCATGCTCCACCCCCAGCAATTTCAATAGGTCAAGCATCCACAATAACTGCCCCCGGTGGTTACTAATACCCAAAAGAGCAGCTGAAACCCCCGGCACCAGACAAATATCCCGTGGCTCAACGCTTAAAACCTGAGCCGTTTGCCCAAGGGGAATGGCCACATTCACCCGTTGGGGTAGTTCCACATGAAAGTATTCCTGAAGGACTGGGGCACTCACAGACATCATTGAGGCAAGGGAGGTAAGTACTCGTTAATGGTTTCAATTAAATCTTCCGGTTCAAAGGGTTTCGTAATGTAGGC
>NZ_JACOMP010000062.1:0-5801 GCF_014466085.1 Thermosynechococcus sp. OHK43 | reverse complement strand
GGGCAGCGGCGGAACAGCCGCACCCATTGGCGGACGGGGGGGCACCGGGGGTGAATTGGGAACACGGGGCGGTGGCGGAGGACTTTGGGGATTAGTCATAGGGAGACTCGTTAGAGGGCTAGGAATGGATCAGGTATTTCCAGTGTGCCACTGTTTTAGCAAAACCATAGGCTCGTTAGCCCTATGTTAAAACTTGACGGCACAGGACAACCCAAAAGGGAAACACCGCCACGAAACTCAGGGTACTTAGGGCAATTACCGCAGGGGGCAAGTCGGTGTTCAACTCGTATTCCTCCGCCAAAATCAAGGCAGCAAAGGCGGTGGGCGTACCGGCCATAATGGCGATCGCTAGTAATGTGTCCCCCCGCAATCCCAAACCATAGGCGATCGCCATCATCGTCAGTGGCAGCAACAACGTCTTGACCAGCATAGGCAGCAGTCCCACACGCAAGCTCTGCCAGCCGGGGAGCCGACTGAGGCGAATTCCTATAAGAACAAAGGCGAGGGGAATCACCAAGTGAATATCTATCTCACACAACTTTTCGATCGTCTCGGGAAATGCAAGATCATGGGTAGCAAATCCTGCCACTGATGCCCAAAGGGTCGGCACCGTTGGAATCACTGCCAAAGCTTGCCACCAAGGTTGATGATTCCCTCTGCCGTAGTACTGACCAAGAAATGAACCCAAGCCGTAGGTACCGAGGGCATTTTGGGTAATCGCATAGAAGGTCGCCCAGGGCAATGCCGTCGTACTCAGGAGAGGAATGGCAACCCCCAACCCGACAAAGCCCGTGTTGCCGAGAATGCTCGCAATCAGATAGCTCCCCTGCAAGCGGCGACTTTCTCCTTCCGGAACTGTACTGGTTAGGAAGGGAGGGGTGTATTGGAGCCACTGGGGTTGAAAGTAGTGCTTCTGCAAATTGTAGAGGCCCTGGGCAAGGATATAGCCGACAATGAGCGCCACAAAGGCCAGCACCGGTGCCAACCAAATGAGTCCTGCGAAGTTGGTGTGCCGCACCAAGGCAAAAATTTGAATGGGTACCCCCACCCAATAAAGGCCGCGTCCCAACCATTGGGGAATCACTGCCGGCAACCAACGGCCACAGATGAACCCCAGACTTGTCCAAATAACTAAGGGGCTAGCTGCGCTGAGTGCATCCGCCATCGCGATCGCCCGTTCACAATTCCTCATCACTATACTGTGAACATTCTGGCAAGGAGAAGTTAAGCATGCTGGGCAAAAGAGGATCAGCCCTGAGTTTTGTGGTGCTACTGGGAGTTGTCTCCCTGTGTGCCGATGCCACCTACGAAGGCGCACGCAGTCTCACGGGGGTCTATTTAGGGGTCTTAGGCGCCAGTGGTACCGTTGTCGGCTTAGTGGCTGGCTTGGGGGAATTCATTGGCTACGGTCTGCGTCTTGTGATTGGCTATGTGAGCGATCGCACCCGTGCCTATTGGCGCATTACCACCCTCGGTTACGCCATCAATACCATCGCTGTGCCCCTGATGGCCTTGGCCAATCGTTGGGAAGTCCTAGGGGGATTCATGATTGCTGAGCGCACTGGCAAAGCGATTCGTACACCCCCCCGCGATGTTTTGCTCTCCTATGGTGCTAGCCAAGTGGGGCGTGGCCTTGGCTTTGGCCTCCATGAAGCGATGGATCAAATTGGTGCCGTTGTTGGACCGCTGATGGTGGCTGGGGTCTTTGCCCTCACCCAGCATTATCAATGGAGTTTTGCTATCCTCGCCATCCCTGCTCTGATTGGTTTGGTCGTTTTGCTGGCGACGCAGCGGCAGTACCCAGAGCCACGGAATTTTGAAACAGTGATTCAAGATCTCGATACCAAAAGACTACCAACGCTATTTTGGATTTATCTATTGGCCGTGGCCTTTCTGGGTGGGGGTTATGTGGATTTCCCCTTAATTGCCTTTCACTTACAGCAGGGAAACAGTCTGCAAACCAGTCAAATTCCGCTGCTCTATGCTCTGGCAATGGGGGTTGATGCGGTGGCGGCCCTGCTCTTTGGGTACTTACTGGATCGCATTGGCATCATGGCCTTGATCCTTGCTGTGGTGCTGTCAGTGGGCTTTGCGCCCTTGGTTTTCCTCAGTTCTGCGGTAATTTGGGGCATGGTTCTGTGGGGCATTGGGATGGGTGCTCAAGAATCTATTGTGCGGGCGATCGTCGCCAACCTCGTTCCACCAGAACGGCGGGGGTCGGCCTATGGTATCTTTGCCACTGGCTATGGTTTAGCCTGGTTTCTAGGAAGTTGGCTCATGGGGGTGCTCTACGATCGCTCCTTGGGGCTGTTGGTACTGGTGTCGGTGGTGCTGCAACTCCTGGGGCTGACGCTGTTATTGTGGGTGAGGCAAGGGTCTAGGCTTCCTGTTTAGGGGCTACTTCTTCGGTGAGGGCCTGCAACCGGTAGAGATGGGCGTACACGCCATTGCGAGCCAACAGTTCACTGTGGGTGCCCTGCTCCACCAGTTGTCCCCGTTTGAGCACAAAAATGCGATCCACATGGCGGATTGTGGCGAGGCGGTGGGCAATAATAATTGCGGTTCGATTCACCAAGAGACGGTTCAAGGCCTCCTGAATCATTACCTCGGTGCCCACATCCAAATTGGCCGTTGCCTCATCAAGGACAAGAATTTCTGGATTGCGAATGGCGACCCGCGCAAAGGCCAAAAGTTGTCGCTGCCCTGCCGAGAGATTTGTGCCCCGCTGCCGCAGGGGAGTGTCATAGCCTTGGGGCAACTGCTCAATGAACTCAGCAATATTCATTTCTGCGGCCACCCGCTGAATGTCGGCAAGGGTGTAGTTGTCGCCAAGGGCAATGTTGCTTTTGATATCCCCAGAAAAGAGAAAGCTCTCCTGCAAAATCACGCCAATGTGCTGCCGCAGTTCTGCTTGGCTAAAGTCGCGCACATTGCGACCACCAACGAGGACTTCACCGCGCGTTGGATCATAAAGACGACAGAGCAAGCGAATAATCGAACTTTTGCCCGCCCCCGTGGGGCCAACAATGGCCACTTTCTCGCCAGCATGAATTTGAAAGGAAAGCTGCTTGAGGACATAGTCATCGTCTTTGTAGGCCAGCCAGACATCACGAAACTCAACGGCAGCCGCTGTATTTTCTGTCTGGGGCAAGCGCAAAAAGGTGCGATCGGGATCCTGAATTTCAATGGGTTCTAAAAGCAGATCATGGATGCGCTCAATGGCGGTTAAGCCCGCTTGCACGATGGTAAATTTCTCCGCCAACTGCCGCAATGGATCAAAGACGCGCTGCGAAAAGAGGATAAATGTGGCTAAGGTGCCAAAGTCAATCGTGCGCTGCTGCACCAAGCCACCGCCGAGCCAGAGAACCCCCGCGATCGCCACAAAGGCAATCCACTCTAAGGTCGCCGATACCGCTGAATCATAGAAAATTGTCCGATCCACCTCTTTGATGTAGCGTTGATTGCGCCGCCGAAACAGTTGACTATTAAAAGCCTCACGGCGAAACAATTGCACCACTGTAATGCCAACGATGTTTTCCTGCAGATCGGCATTCAGTAGCGACAGCTCCTCGCGGGACTTGTAGTTGGCGACGCGATAGCAATGTTGAAAATAGATAATCAGGGCAGCGATCGGCAGAACCAAGGCCAGCAGCAGCGTTGCCAGCAGGCGGTCAATGAAAAACATCGTCAGGATGACCACCAGCATCGAGAAGACATCACTGAGAACCCCCACAGCGCCAGTGGCAAACACATCCCCCAAGGCATCCACATCACTGGTCAAGCGGGTAATGAGCTTACCGACGGGAGTGCGGTCAAAGAAGCGGGAGGAGAGCCGCAGTACGTGGTCAAATAAGTCATCGCGAATATCGGCAGTAATGTTTTGGCCAATTTTTTGGATCCAGTACCCCTGAGCTGCCTGCACCCCAAAGCGCAGTACCACGGTCACCAACAGTGCAATGCTCAGTAGATCAATCCCTTGGGTCAGCGTTAAGGCTTTCAAAAAGCTGTAGGTACTCTCTTCCCCCTTAAGGAGGGCGATCGCCTGACCAATAATGATCGGTTGTAATGCTGCTGCTGCCGCCAAGGGAATCAAAAGCAGGCCACTGCCTAGCAGTCCCCAGCGATAGGGCTTAAGGTAAGGAATCAGTCGTTGTAAAAGTTGCCAATCCGTAGAGCGTGTTGCTGCTGTCATGCCCTGCTAAAACTTGTGAACCTCTTTTTCCCAGTCTAGGGCGCACTCGCAATTGTTTGTAACAATTTACACGCTCCAGTGGGTTGTCATTTAGCCATCCCTTAGCTAGACTAAGAGTAGTTCGGGCTATTCTATCCCCCGCATAGCCCCACTGAAATCCCCGAAAAGGTAAGTTACGCCGAAAGGGTAACACACAAATCAAGGATCCTGTAGCCGCCGCTTCAGAAAAGGGTATGGATGTCCTTGATGCCGAAGGGATTTTTTCCAAGCTTTGCAGCGGCTCTAGATTTAGGGTATAGATTGCACTGCGCTTTGGTAGATAGGATAGGGGAGTGATCGCGAGCAGTCAGCCATCACTCTCTTGAAATCGCAGTAGGCTAGAAGGAGCGGCACCCCAGTTCATTCCATTCATCCGTTTATGAGTGACTCCCGTTTGCTCGATATTGCGCGGCAGGGCGACCCCCGCGCCATTGCCACACTGCTGAATGCCGTCCTCTTGCCCAAGCGGGTAAAGGCCACGGTGGTGCGTCAGGCCGAGGAGCTAATGATCACCCTGCATTCAGAAAAAATGCTCAATCAAGCGGCAGCCGCAACCCTGATCCGCACCGCCTTAGAAAAATTGCACTTGCCAGAGATTCAACGGGTTTTCATTGAGTCACGGGTGTTGGGCGTCCCCCTCTGGGAAACTCATTTTGCATTACAGGTCATGCCTGCCGTTCAACCCCCGCTGCCGGCGATCGCCGATCCATGGTCCCCTGAAACAGCACCCCCTGAGCCATCCCCGCCTGAACCGACACTGCGGGATTTGATGTCCACTTTTATGATCTCCGAGGCGCCTTCTACATCTGAAGGTCAGGATGCTGTGGCGCGATCGCCCCAAGAAGAGGAACAGCCCATTCCAGTAGAGACGACACCGGGGGATATTGTTGCCCCTGAAGCAGCTCCCCCCCTAGAGCCAGTCGCCGAAAATGCTGAGGAGGGGATAGTGGCAGAACCGATCAGTGGGTCGCAAGAGAGTTTCCTAGATGAAGTTCCAGAAATTGATCCTGATGAGGACATTAGCTTGGCAGATTTAGCTGCCGCCTTTGACCCCAACTCCCCCTCAGAATCGCCAGATGCCAGTTTTGACAGTGAAGAACTGACATCCGCCATTGAGCTGCCCTCCTTTCAAGAAGAAGGCACGGAATCCGACACCTTTAATGGATGCTCGGGGGAATTGCCAGTCCTCGAGGCTCCTGCTGAACCACCCCCAGCGTCCCTAGAACAGAGCACTGCACCACCAGAAACCCCAGACAGTGTTGCTGAAATACCCGAACCCCCACTGGCGTTTTTTGAGGCCACCTTAGAACAATCGACCCCTGAGGCATACGACTTCCCAGAACCGACGACTGAGGAGATTGCCGCCCTAGAAGCCTTAGAGACTGAGATCAGCCCACCAACCGCAATCACCTCTGAGATAGCCGCTGCAGCTGAATCCTCGCCTGAGGGGGCGATCGCCCTAGACGCTGCCTCCGTTGTTGCGGATCCTTGGGCCGCCCCAGACACTTTGCCCCCTGCACCCACAGCCCCCCAAGCTCAAGAACCCGTTAGCTATCCGCCTCTACGGGAT
>NZ_JACOMP010000061.1:0-5017 GCF_014466085.1 Thermosynechococcus sp. OHK43 | reverse complement strand
CCATGGGGGCAAGGGGAGGCAGAGACGCCTCTGTCTTGGGGGTGGAGGGGGTGCGATCGGGCAAACGCAATGAACACGCCGTTAGGGCGCCAAGGGCGATCACCATCCCAACCAAACTCAACCGCCTGCGAACCATACTTAACTCAACTCGGCATCAGATCCACTCTAGCCTTATTCTGAAAATAGTGATTTTGTCGAACGTCTGCTGCCATGCTGACTGTGATTAGCTACCTCGAACAGCCCATGACCTTTGATAGTTTCTTTGGGCCTGTGACCCTTCAACCCGGTCGCAATGAAAATGTCGATGAGCGGCGCTGGCGCAACTGCAAAACCCACAATGCTGACCTGCAGGCTTTGATTAAAAAGGGACTCGTTGTTGTCGAAGAATTAGGCTAAATTTAGACTGAGAAGGCCGGACTTCTCTGCCACCTGACCTCTTTAGACCCCCATGAGCTACCGCATTGATCGCCAGACTTATGCAGAAACCTATGGCCCGACGGTGGGCGATCGCCTGCGACTTGCGGATACTGATCTCATTATTGAAATTGAGCGCGACTACACCCACTACGGTGATGAAGTCAAGTTTGGCGGCGGCAAAGTGATCCGCGACGGGATGGGACAGTCCCCCATTGCTAATGCAGAAGGCGCAGTGGATGTGGTGATCACCAATGCGGTCATTCTGGATTGGTGGGGCGTTGTCAAGGCCGATGTCGGCATCAAAGAGGGCAAGATCTACAAAATTGGTAAAGCAGGAAACCCCTACACCCAAGAGGGGGTAGATATTATCATTGGCCCTGGCACGGAGGCGATCGCTGGCGAAGGCATGATCCTCACTGCTGGGGGGATTGACGCCCACATTCACTTTATCTGTCCACAGCAGATTGCCACTGCCATTGCCTCGGGGATTACAACAATGATTGGTGGCGGAACGGGGCCTGCCACAGGTACCAATGCCACCACCTGTACGCCAGGACCTTGGAACATCTACCGCATGCTTCAAGCTGCCGATGCCTTTCCAGTGAATTTAGGCTTTTTGGGCAAGGGCAATAGCAGCCAACCCCAAGGACTGATTGAGCAAGTGCAGGCGGGCGCTGTTGGTCTTAAACTCCACGAAGACTGGGGCACTACCCCTGCTGCCATTGACACCTGTTTGAGTGTGGCTGAAGACTACGACATTCAGGTGGCCATCCACACCGACACCCTTAACGAATCTGGGTTTGTCGAAGACACCATTGCTGCCTTCAAAAACCGCACCATTCACGCCTATCACACTGAGGGCGCCGGCGGAGGACATGCCCCGGACATTATTAAGGTCTGTGGTCAAGCCAATGTGTTGCCCTCTTCCACTAATCCCACTCGCCCCTACACTGTCAATACCCTCGATGAGCACTTGGATATGTTGATGGTGTGCCACCACCTCGACCCCAATATTCCTGAAGATGTGGCCTTTGCCGAGTCGCGGATTCGCAGAGAAACCATTGCTGCTGAAGATGTTCTCCATGACCTCGGGGCCTTTAGTATTATCTCTTCGGACTCCCAAGCAATGGGACGGGTGGGGGAGAGTATTATTCGCACATGGCAAACTGCTCACAAAATGAAGCTGCAGCGGGGACATCTCAGGGATCCCCAACAGCCGGGCGTCGATCATGACAACTTTCGCGCCCGCCGCTATGTAGCCAAGTACACGATTAATCCTGCCATTACCCACGGCATTGCTGAGTATGTGGGATCAGTAGAGGTGGGCAAAATTGCTGATCTGTGCCTCTGGAAGCCCGCTTTCTTTGGAGTCAAGCCGGAGCTGGTAATCAAGGGGGGAATGATTGCCTACGCTCAAATGGGGGATGCCAATGCCAGTATTCCCACGCCCCAACCAGTGCACATGCAACCCATGTTTGCCAGCTATGGGGGCTGCCAAACCGCCACCTCAGTAACCTTTATGTCTCAAGCAGGCATTGCCAACAACCTCCCAGAACAGTTGGGGTTGCAAAAAACAGTGCTGCCGGTGCGCCACATCCGCCAACTGCGCAAAGCAGATCTCAAGCTCAATGACTACTTACCCCACATTGAGGTAGATCCCGAAACCTATGAGGTGCGGGCGGATGGTGAATTGCTCACCTGTGAACCGGCCAGTGTCTTACCCCTTGCCCAACGTTATTTTCTCTTTTAAGTTTATTAAGTTTAAGCAATGACGGATGCGGTAGCTGTCCTCTTTCAACAAGGACAAGAGGCTTTTGAGCGGGGCAACTATCAACAGTCCGTTGCCCTGTTGGGACAGGCGGCGGCGCTGGCTGAGGGAAATGCGGTGCAATCAGGAGAAATTAGTCTCTGGTTAGTCACAGCTTATAGCGCTGCTGGCGATCAAGGGGCAGCCGTGAGTCTCTGCCGTCAACTCCAACGGCATCCCGATCCTCACACGCGGCAGGAAAGTCGTCGCTTGCTAGCGATTTTGGAGGCTCCCCAACTGAAACGCCGTCCAGAATGGTATAGCGAAATTCCTGACCTATCCCACCTGGGCGATCGCAGCTACACCTCCCCCAATCGCCGCTCCTCGAAAAGGCCATCGGCTCCCACCCCAAAACCCCAAGAACCACCGCCCCCCGCTACTCCTTTACCAAATGCCTTCATTTGGATTGCCCTCACGGGCTTGGGCGTGGCCACACTCTTGGTAGCTTGGTTATAAAGCAGCTTTTACCACCCTGCAAAAAGGGCTGCACAGGCAGTATGGTAGTTCTCAAGAACTGGAAATGACACAGGGTAGGCCTTGCTAGTTTTCTTAAGCATCTCTAGATCAGTGGGGCTCCGGATTACCCAAGAACGGCAATCGCTACGAAATGATTAGTACGAAATGATTTAGTAATGATTAGTGGGGAGTCAGGGGTGAGCGGTGCCCCCACTGGTAAATCCCCTATCTGTAGAAATTTTGACGGCCAACTTTAGGCATGGTCACCAGTAACGGGTCCTAGTTGTGCCTGGATGGGAGCCGGCGTTATTCAAAAGAATACGTTGACATCTCCCCTGTTGCCCAACTGTCGTTGTCCCCCAGGGCAAATTTTTAAGCCGTGAGCCGATGGTCAGTTGTTCCTAGTTATTGCTATAGAGGCTAAAGAGCGATCGAAAGTCGAATAGACGAATCAACATTGGCCAAAAGGCATCTAGGCCATTGGGGGCTTTCGGTTTGTGCCACCATGTGAGGCCACCATAGAGCAGTTGTACTAGGCCCCGCTGTGCCTCATCACCGACCTCAAGAAACCGCAGGTAAATACAGCATTTCTCGTCTTCTGCACGGCTGCGAACAACAGCTGCGGTCACGCTAAAGTCCTGCTCTAAAAAAGTGAGCGTCCCCACCTGATTGCCTTGGTCTTCCACAAACCGGCCAGCGGTCAGTAATAGAGCCGCCCCTGTCTCCGAAAGATCCCGGGTATAGCCCCAGTAGGTTTGATTCCCCAGTTGAAAGCGACACACAGTGCAAACGGGGAAGCGATCGCTCTGGCGACGGGTAGGCTGATCAATGGCGGATAAAACAGCAATTAAGGCAATAAAGGCGTTATAGATGGTCCAAGCCAACATCAGCTCTAAACCCGACCGTTCATACTCCATTGGCGGCCAAATGTGGAGCCAGTAGCCACCATAGCGGATAAAGATCCCCACTCCCACCGCCACCACAAAGACAACCAATGGCCACGTAAAGCGTAAATTCAAACATTTGCGATTGGACACTGTTCCTTTATTAGTGACAATGCTGCCAATTTTGCCAAAGGGATTGCGGAGGATTTTAATCAGTTGCACCATACCTGGAAAAGCAAAGGTGACTTCATGAACCTCACCCCAGATCGAAAAATACCGTCCTTCTGTAGCCCAGCTAAAGGTGGCGATCATCAGCAGGGTGTAGGGCAGGGCGTAGAAAAGATACTCGCTCAAGGTGGCTACTGTCAGGGAAATGCCCGTCATCAGGCTCAAAAATGGGCCAATGAGAAAGCAGGTGCGGATAAAGGGATTGATGTTGTACAGCAGCAGCGATAGGTGACAACTGCGCTGAAACCAAGAGAGCTTTGACCAGATGGGAAGATCATCGCCACAGAAATAGATTTGCATATTCCCTTGGAGCCAGCGCAGCCGTTGCTCTAAATAATCCTGAAAATTGCGGGGAGATTCCCCCATACTGAGAATTTCATTGAGATAGATCAAACGGTAACCAGCAATCTGCATCTTTGTCCCTGTTTGGAAATCTTCCACCACACAGCGGGTATAGTATCCACCGATGGCTTCTAGGTCACGGCGGCGAACGACATAGGAGGTACCGCAGCAAATAATAGCGTTGCCGAAGTCCCGTCCCGGCTGAATAAACCCAAAAAAGTACTCCATATCCCCGGGCATCATAAACTCAATGCCAAGGTTTCGGGAGTAATAGTCAGGGTTAAAAAAGTGCTGGGGGGTTTGCACCATGGACACCTGATCATCCTGAAAAAAGCCCACTGTGCGAGTCAGGAAGTTCTGAAAGGGAATAAAGTCGGCATCAAAAACAACAATCAGTTCGCCGCGGGTGTGTTTCAGGGCATGGTTAAGATTCCCTGCTTTGCGGTGTTCATTGGTGGGGCGAGTGAGATAGTTGACCCCTAGCTGCTCACAGAGATCGGCAATTTCCGGACGACGGCCATCGTCAAGGACATAGATGGTTTTGTTTCTGTAATTCATTGCCTGGCAGCCAATAATAGTTCGCTGCAAAATGTAGGGGGCTTCATTGTAGGTGGGAATGAAAACATCGACACTGGGGCAGTATTCACCACTAAGAACCGCCTGCTGGTAGTGATTGGCCTGGCGCGATCGCCAGGCAGTTGTCAGCCATGCCGTTTGATAAAAGTAGAGCACATAGGTCAAAAAGTACAGTAGCTCAAGACCGTAGAAACCGACACTTGCTCCAAAACTCAACCAGTGGGCATCATTCAGCGTCACCCAGCCACGCCACACCAGATAGCGACAGCCAAAGAGAATGACAATGAGGCGCATAATGAGGCGGGTG
>NZ_JACOMP010000060.1:0-7136 GCF_014466085.1 Thermosynechococcus sp. OHK43 | reverse complement strand
TCTCAGTGAGGGACAAGGTCATTTGGCGATCGCTGAGGCGTTGCTGCAACCGCTGCACCTGCAATTGAACAATTTGCCGCAATTGATCCTTGCGCAAGCTGTGGAAGATGATAAATTCATCCACGCGGTTGAGGAATTCCGGTCGGAAGTGGGCCCGCATTGCCTCCATAACACGGTTGTACATTTCTGTGTAGCGACTGTCATCGCCGGCCACATCGAGAATGTACTGGGAACCAATATTGCTGGTCATGATGATGATCGTGTTCTTAAAGTCCACCGTGCGCCCTTGGGAATCAGTGACGCGGCCATCATCAAGAATTTGCAGAAACACGTTGAAGACATCAGGATGGGCTTTTTCGATCTCGTCGAAGAGAACCACAGCATAGGGACGGCGGCGAATAGCTTCCGTGAGTTGACCGCCTTCGTCATAGCCCACATAACCAGGAGGTGCCCCAATCAACCGAGACACGGCATGTTTTTCCATGTACTCGGACATATCAATGCGCACCAGCGCCTCTTCGGTGTCAAACATAAAGGCTGCCAAGGCCTTAGCCAATTCCGTTTTACCGACACCCGTTGGCCCCAGGAAGATGAAGCTGGCAATGGGACGATTGGGATCCGCTAGCCCGGCACGGGAGCGCTGAATGGCCTCCGCGACGGCGGTGACCGCCTCATCCTGACCAATCACCCGTTTGTGCAGCTCTTCTTCAAGGTGCAGCAGTTTTTGGGCTTCCGACTCCACCAGTTTGCTCACGGGGATGCCAGTCCATTTGGAGATGATTTCAGCAATGTCGGCCTCGGTCACTTCATCCCGCAATAGGGAGTGACCCCCCACTTGAATCTCCCGCAGTTTGGCTTCGGCTTCCGCCAGTTTTTTGTGGAGTTCTGTGAGTTTACCGTATTTGAGTTCGGCGGCACGGTTGAGGTCGTAGTTGCGTTCCGCTTGTTGGATCTCGATGTTGACTTTTTCGATCTCCTCTTTGATGGCTTGGAGACGGTCAATAACTTCTTTTTCCGCTTGCCACTGGGCATTGAGACGGCTTTGCTCCTCCTTGAGGTCGGCTAGCTCTCTTTCGAGTTTCTCAAGGCGATCGCGGGAAGCAGCCGAGGTTTCCTTTTGTAGCGAGAGCCGCTCCATCTCCAATTGCAGGATTTTGCGGTCAATCTCATCCAGTTCCTCAGGTTTCGAGGTGATTTCCATTTTTAATTTGGCCGCCGCTTCATCCACCAAGTCAATGGCTTTGTCGGGCAAGAAGCGATCGCTAATGTAGCGGGCGGAGAGGGTCGCCGCTGCCACCAAGGCGGTATCGGAAATTTTTACACCATGGTGGATCTCATAGCGTTCCTTGAGACCCCGCAAAATGGAGATGGTGTCCTCCACACTGGGTTGATCCACATAGACCTGCTGGAAGCGCCGTTCAAGCGCCGCATCCTTCTCAATGTATTTGCGGTACTCATCTAGGGTGGTGGCGCCAATGCAGCGCAGTTCCCCCCGTGCCAGCATTGGTTTGAGGAGGTTGCCGGCATCCATGGCTCCTTGGGTTGCCCCTGCGCCAACAACGGTGTGAATCTCATCAATGAAGAGAATGATTTGACCGTTGGAATCTGTGACTTCCTTGAGAACAGCTTTCAGGCGCTCTTCAAATTCACCGCGATACTTGGCACCGGCAATCAAGGCGCCCATGTCCAGGGCAATCAACTGGCGATCGCGCAGGGAATCGGGCACATCCCTCGCCACAATCCGCTGGGCAAGGCCTTCAGCAATCGCGGTTTTCCCCACCCCCGGCTCACCAATCAGGACGGGGTTATTTTTGGTGCGCCGTGAGAGAATCTGAATCACGCGGCGAATTTCATCATCGCGGCCAATCACCGGATCCAGTTTCCCTTGGCGAGCCAAGAGGGTCAGATCACGGCCATATTTTTCCAGTGCCGCATATTTACCCTCTGGGTTTTGATCCGTAACTTTTTGGGAGCCACGAATTTGCTGAATCGTTTCCCGCAGCACTTTTTCGGTAAGGCCAATGTCCTGAAAGAGTTTCTTGCCAAAGCGATCGTCTTCGGCAAAGGCCAACACCAAGTGCTCAATTGAGATAAACTCATCGCCAAACTGTTTGCGTGCCTCTTCGGCGCGATCGAGAAGCTTGTCGAGGCTCTGTCCAAGGTAGACGCCGCTGGGATGACTGATTTTTGGCTGACGGCTAATAAACTCGTCGGTCAGATCCCGGATTCGCTGCACCGAACAGCCAGCTTTTTGGAAAATTTGTGTCGCCAGTCCCTCTTGCTCTAGCAGCGATTTCATCAGGTGTTCACTTTCCAGATTCTGATGCTGTGCCTGCTTGGCCAGATCCGGCGTGCGGGCGATCGCTGCCCATGCTTTTTCGGTAAATTGATTTGGATTGGATGGTTGCATAGCTGACCCTTTGACCCGTTTTTACAGTTTATAACTATTTATATTGTATGGATTGCAAGAAAAACCCTTTTTCGGACTTCCCTACTCTACCGGTAGAATTAGCCACCCAAGGGTAGTTCTAGCCTAGCTTTTATGCAGAGCCTTGTGGAGCACAGGGATTCTTCCTTTGGGAATACCCCCAGTTTCTCTTAAGATGTAAGGTGCTTGAACTTTGGCAACGCGAGCTATGACGAACTCTCCTATAACTCCTATAACTGAGCCATCCCCCCGTCAAGAGTCCGTTCTGCGCTATAGGGTGCTGGGATCCCGTCGCCCTAGTAACTACTTTTGGGCAACAGCGGTCTCCATTGGTGGCCTTGGTTTCTTTCTAGCTGGCCTCTCTAGCTACTTGCACCGCAACCTCTTGCCCATCGGCAACCCAATTGATTTGGTCTTTATTCCCCAAGGGATTGCCATTGGCTTTTATGGGCTGGCGGCGCTTCTGTTGGCAACCTATTTGTGGCTGGCGATCGCCTGGGATGTGGGCGGTGGCTTTAATGAGTTCAACAAAGAAACGGGCTTTGTGCGCATTTTTCGCTGGGGCTTCCCCGGTAAAAACCGCCAAATTGAGGTAAGCTGCCCCATTGGCGATGTCCAAGCTGTGAAAATTGTCATTAAAGAGGGACTCAACCCAAAGCGGGCCCTCTACCTGAAGATAAAAGGCCGGGGTGAAGTCCCCTTGACTCGCGTGGGCACCCCCCTGCCCTTGGCTGAATTGGAAACCCAGGGAGCAACGATCGCCAGCTTTTTGGGGGTTCCCGTCGAGGGATTGTGATTTTAGTCTTCGTGATCGTCGAAGGGATCCGCTAGCTCCTTTGAGGGGGGGCCAAAAGAAAGATAGATGGAGTAACCAGTCACACCAATGCAGACGGCAGCGAGAGCAATGCTAAGAACTGTTGCAGGTTCCATAGAAGCGTACTAAATGGGAGCAAGATATGCTTCTATAATATTACGAAACATTAAAACGCTGTTCATTTCGTTCAAAAAAGGAATTTATGGCACGACGGACTTGGCTCGGGGATATTCTCCGCCCCTTGAACTCTGAATACGGTAAAGTCGCTCCCGGTTGGGGTACCACGCCCCTGATGGCGGTCTTTATGGGGCTATTTTTGGTCTTTTTGCTGATCATTCTGGAAATCTATAACTCAACACTGATCATCGATGGTGTTAACGTGAGTTGGAAAGCACTGGGATAATCCATGAACGTTTTTGGGATCGGTCTGCCGGAACTCATCGTCATTTTGGTGGTGGCACTGCTCATCTTTGGCCCGAAGAAGTTGCCGGAAATTGGCCGCAGTCTTGGCAAAACAAAGCGCGCCTTTGAGGAAGCCTCCCGCGAATTCCAAGATGAAATGAAGCGGCAGACCGCTGCCCTCGAGGAGGAACAACAGGCCAAGGCAGAGGCTGAATCGCCTCGGGAAACCTCCCTTTAGGTGGCATGGCACTCCAGCCCTGTGTCATTGTTGGCCTTGGAAATCCAGGAATAGAGTACGCCACAACTCGCCACAATGTTGGTTTTCGTGTCCTCGATGCCCTAGCAGAGCGCTATAGGGTGCAGCTGACCCAGCAGCGGCGCTTCTTGGGGGAGGTAGGGGAGGTGTTAATTCATGGTCAAAAGGT
The DNA here is from genome assembly GCF_014466085.1 of Thermosynechococcus sp. OHK43. Classification (NCBI taxonomy): domain Bacteria; kingdom Bacillati; phylum Cyanobacteriota; class Cyanophyceae; order Acaryochloridales; family Thermosynechococcaceae; genus Thermosynechococcus; species Thermosynechococcus sp. OHK43. The sequence goes on along the minus strand of NZ_JACOMP010000060.1, from coordinate 3,067 downwards.
GCGCCTCCTCAAGCCCACCACCTATATGAATAGCTCGGGGCAATCTCTTTATGCCCTGTTGAACTTTTATAAGCTGCCCCTCGAACGAACCCTTGTGGTCTATGATGATGCTGATTTGCCCCTGGGGCGGCTGCGCTTGCGCCTGAGTGGCTCAGCGGGGGGACACAACGGGATGAAATCCATTATTCAGCATTGTCATTCCCAACAGTTTCCTCGCCTGAAGGTGGGCATTGCCTTTGGCGATCGCCTGAAGCAGCAAATGGGACCTCGCAACGCTGTGCCCTTTGTTTTGGGACATTTTTCAGCCACTGAACTGGCTATTTTACCCGCTGTGCTTGACCTTGCTGTGGATGCGATTGAGTTGAGTATTCAGTCTGGGGTTGAAGTGGCCATGAATCTCTACAACGGCAAAAGTATTCCCCTACCCCAATCCTGAACCCACAACTGGAGGTCTGAGGGTAAAGCAGATCCCAAGTTAGATTAAAGACAGGTGTTTTCGGTGCAAAGTATGGACATTGGCGAAAGTGTGCGCATGGCGATCGCCACCCTCAAGGCCAATCGGCTCCGCAGTGGCCTAACGATGTTGGGCATTATCATTGGCAATGCGGCAGTGATTGCCATGGTCGGTGTGGGTCAGGGGGCACAGCGCTATGCCGCTAGCCAGTTTGAATCCTTGGGACCCAATACACTCTTTATTGTGCCGGGGACCCCCCAAGCCCGTAACCGCACGTTTAATGTGCCACAAACCCTTGTCCTGGAGGATGCCAAGGCGATCGCCACCCAAGTGCCCACGGTCAAGGAAGTGGCACCGCAAATCCAAGTGCAACAACGGGTAACCTATCGCGGCCGCAACACCAATGTGCTGATTGTGGGTACCACCCCGACCTTTCCCTCAGTGCGCAGCTTTACTGTGGCGCAGGGGCGCTTTATCTCTAATGAGGATATGGAACGGCATCGCCGCGTCGTGATTTTAGGCTCGGATTTGGCGAAGAAGCTCTTTATCAACGAGAATCCTGTGGGTCAGCAGGTGCGGATTAAGAATCTTTCCTTTGAGGTGATTGGTGTCATGGCTGAAAAGGGCGCCTTCCTCGGCAATAATCAGGATGAGGCGGCCTACATTCCCATTACGACGATGTCTTCCCGCATTGTTGGGCAGCGCTCTCCCTATGGAATTTCTTTAACCTTTATCTCGGTGTCTGCCCGCGATGAGCAAAGCATTGATGCTGCTAAGTTTCAGATAACTAACCTACTGCGGCTGCGGCATCAAATTGTGGATGAGGATGATTTTACTATTCAAACTCAAAAGGAAGCCCTGCAAATTATCGGCAATATCAGCAATGCCCTGACCTTGATGTTGGCGGCGATCGCTGGCATTTCGCTGCTGGTGGGGGGTATTGGCATTATGAACATTATGCTGGTGTCCGTCACAGAACGTACCCAAGAAATTGGCCTGCGCAAGGCCATTGGTGCTACTCAGCGGGATATACTGGCACAGTTTATGATTGAGGCGATGATCCTCTCTGCCCTCGGTGGCCTAATTGGTACTGGCCTCGGTGTGGGCGGTGTCATGCTGGTGGCGATCCTAACCCCCCTCCAGGCTGGTGTTGCCCCCGTTGCTGTGGCTCTGGCTGTCGGTGTTTCGGGCAGTATTGGCCTCTTCTTTGGGGTGGTTCCCGCTCAGCGGGCGGCGCGGCTGGATCCGATTGTTGCCCTGCGCAGTGTTTAGCAGTGTTTAAGAGTACCCTTGGGAAATTGCAGATGGAAACGACAACGCTGGATTGGATGGCTGGCGGCCTAGCGATCGCCATTGTCATTGGTGGTCTGTTGATGATGTTTACCAATCTTTGGACGCGGCGATGACCCTGCGGCAAGGCTTGACCTACCTACTGTTGGGGGCGATCGCGATTGCTATGCTCCTCCCGTTGGTATGGCTCACCAGTACCGCCTTTAAGTCTGCCAATGAAGATATTTTTGCCTTTCCGCCCCGCTGGCTGCCCGCCGAACCCACATTGGCAAATGTTGTGACGGTTTGGCAAACGAATCCCTTTGGCCAGTACCTGTTCAACAGTACACTGGTGGCGGTTTTAACGGTGGCCTGTAATCTCCTGACTTCAGCCTTGGCCGCCTATCCCTTGGCACGGCTGTCCTTTCGCGGGCGGGAGGTGATTTTTACCGCCATTTTGGCCACGATCATGATTCCCTTTCAAATCATCATGATTCCCCTGTTTATTTTGGCGGTGCAGTTGGGTCTGCGCAATACCTATCTGGGAATAATGCTGCCGAGTTTGGCTTCTGCCTTTGGTATCTTTCTATTGCGGCAGGCTTTTATGGCAGTGCCCAAGGAACTAGAGGAGGCGGCTCGCCTCGATGGCTGCTCAGAATTGGGGCTGTGGTGGTTTGTGATGCTGCCTGCTATTCGCCCTGCCCTCGTTACCCTTGGGATTTTTGTTTTTATTGGCGCTTGGAGTGATTTTCTCTGGCCGCTGTTGGTTTTGGATCAACCGGAACTTTATACGCTCCCCATTGGTGTGGTGACCTTGGCGGGCACGTTTTCCTTGGATTGGCGACTCATTGCCGCTGGCTCAGTGATTTCCATTGTGCCCGTGTTCATTGTATTTATTTTCTTGCAGCGATATATAATTCCCTCACACACTGGTGCTGGCCTGAAGGGTTAACTTCTTAGGCTGCGATAGCGACTCCTCTGGCGGTGAGCATGTTGGCGGAAGAAGGTTTGAATTTCCGCTGCTCGGCCAAGGGCAATGAGGGTATCCCCCGCCGCTAGGGGCAGGGTTAAGGGGGGATGGGTCACCAAGGTGCCGTTGGGATGGCGAACAGCGACAATAATAAAGCGCCCGCGGCCTTCTGCTTCCACATCGGCGATCTCTAGCCCTGCTAGGGGCGACTCTGGGGGCAGCGTAAACTCCTCAATTTGGAGATCAAGCTGGCTGAGCAGCTCAATGAGGTGACTGCGCTCCTCTTTTTCCTCCAGAAAATCCAAGACTGTGGGGCGAGTAATGAGCTGTACCATGCGCTGGGCGCTGATACTCGAGGGCAAGACCACATGATC
>NZ_JACOMP010000059.1:0-6248 GCF_014466085.1 Thermosynechococcus sp. OHK43 | reverse complement strand
GTGTATCTCTGGCCAGTGAATGCCGATCAGGAGGGGACACCCCGCCAAATTACGCGGGTGATTGACATTGTGCGACAGCAACAGATTCCCGCTGTCTTTTGCGAAAGTACCGTCAATGCAAATCCCCAACAACAGGTGGCACGGGAGTCTGGCGCTACATTTGCTGGCATTTTCTATGTGGATTCCCTATCACCCCCTGAGGGGAATGCCCCGACCTACCTTGACCTACTCAAGTACAACATCAACACCCTTATCCGTGGTCTCAGCGGGAGGACAACCCCATGATTTCTAGCCCTGCCATTGACTTACAAGATGTAACGGTGGCCTATCATCGCCATCTTGCCCTCCATGGGGCAACGCTGCAACTGCCCGCCGGCACGATCTGTGGGGTTGTGGGCATGAATGGTGCCGGTAAATCCACCCTTTTCAAGGCCATCATGGGATTTGTCAAGCCCATCCGAGGTCAGGTGCGCATTCATGGATTACCCCGCCAGCAGGTACAACGGCAGTCCCTTGTGGCCTATGTGCCCCAAAGTGAAGATGTGGATTGGCAATTTCCGCTGCGGGTCTGGGATGTGGTGATGATGGGACGCTACGGCAAGATGAACTGGCTGCGCCAACCGAGGGGGCGCGATCGCCAACGGGTACAGGAAAGCCTAGAGCAGGTGGAACTCTGGCCCTTGCGGCAGCGCCAAATTGGCGAACTCTCCGGCGGTCAAAAGAAACGGATGTTTCTTGCTCGGGCCTTTGCCCAAGAAGCACAGGTGTTGCTCTTGGATGAACCCTTTGCAGGTGTGGATGTGAAAACGGAGAAACTGATGATTGCTCTCCTCATGGCAGAGCGGGAGAAAGGGCACACAATTCTCATCTCTACCCACGATCTCTCCTCGATGACTACCTTCTGTGATCAGGTGGTGCTGGTGAACCGTAGTATCCTAGCCTATGGCCGCACCAGTGAAGTATTTACGCCAGAAAATCTAGCGCGCGCCTTCGAGGGATCCCTGAGGATCCCCCGGCGCTGGGACTAACGGCGACGAATCGGCGTACCACAGGGATAGGTGGCTACAGGCGCTTCAGTGGGCAGCTCCTTCACCTTGTGCTGAAGTTGGGCTTGCAGGTAGAGCTGCTGGAGGCGCTCGACCATTTCGCCGCGGCGATCGTAGAGCCGCTTCAGAGGACGGGGTTGACAGCGATTGAGGCAGTAGGCGGTGAGAATGGGGAGGGCGATCGTGCTATCGGTGTAGCAAACGACGGTATCCCGCAACCCTTGGGGATCCACTTTACCCCAACTGACAGCTTCACTGGGCACAGCACCCGACAGGCCACCGGTATCCGGACGGGCATCGGTAATCTGGATAAAGTAATCGTGCCCCCGTTCCTCGAGCCCCAACACTTCGTGGATTTGCGGCTGGGTTTGCAGCAGGAAGTTTTTCGGGCTCCCACCACCAATAATCAAGGCGGCACTTTTGCCTTTGCCCTCAGCGGCTTCACGGGCAAAGTAGGCAATGGCTGCGGTTTCATTGACATCAATGGCGGGGTCAATCATCAGTTTCGACCCTTCGAGGGCGATCGCCGCCACATTCATGCCAATGGAGCTATCCCCCGGGGAGGAGGTGTAGATGGGCACACCGCACTCATAGGCCGTGGCCAACAAACAGGAATGGGGCTGTCCCCGCTGCACCTCCAGTTCGCGCACATAGCGCCCCAAGTGATAGTGAAACTCAGCTGTACCCATGCGGCGTTGGAACGTTTCACTGCGCAGCACCTGCCGCAAAAAGGCATCGGTTTCCAGGAGCACATCGTAGTCAAAGATAATGTCATAAATGCGGATTTTGCTTTCCTTGCGCAGTTGCACATCATCGACAAAAGGATGGGCCGCATAGAGATCCATGCCTAGGGCATAGTGAATATCGTGGTAGAGGTTTGCCCCAGTGCTAATAATGTAATCGACAAAGCCAGCCCGCACTAAAGGCGCTAAGGCTGAGATGCCCAACCCCGTGGGGGTCATCGCCCCTGAGAGGCTCAGGCCAACCGTCACCTCTGGCTGAAACACCCGTTGACTCAGGAGTTGGCAAATTTCCCGTAGCCGTGCTGAGTTATAGGCGGTGAAGTATTTGTCAATAAGTTCTGTTAAGGTGATGTTGTCGGGAATGGGTGCGGGGGTAATGGGGGTAGCAAATGCAGACATCGGTCGTTCCTCGCAAACTAATTCCACAGCAGGCATAGCCACTTAGGCAGGAACATTCCTAACCGCAGCACCATTGAGCCCGCTGAGGGGTGTCTAATTGGTTGAAGTTGTTAAAAACTTGAAGTGCAATAACAGTGATGAACACGCTCAACACTTCTGATCGACCCAGTTCACAAGGGTGTGAACCTCCAGTTGCAGGCCGATCAGTTCATACTCGGTCCTTCGCAATTATCCACAACCGACAGTGCAGGGATGGCTGCTCGCCGTTGGCGCAACCCCATTTCGAGATACCAAGTTGCGATGTTGGGATAGCCCATCAACGTCAATTGTTTCACTGTTGACAAGTCCCATGCCCTTACATTACGAGATCACTATAACACTTCATTACCGAATTTGCCGTGCGCCCCGCCTATTATGCTTTTGCGGCTTGTTTTAGCATCTTCCTCATTCTCTACGCGTTAAGAGGAATCGGTTGGCTGACGATGCTGCCGGGGGGAATTTTCCTAACCCTCGCCCTTGGCAGTTGGTTTACGGGGCTTTGGTCGGTTCTCACATTTTTGAAGCAGCGCTATTAGCCCCTGGAGGCCTTCCCTCTATGGGGCCACCGCCAGTTGAGGGGATTCTAGGGGCAGCGGTTGCAGGGGGACGGTCGTTGACACGCTTGGCAATAGGGCGGTACGAAACTGGGTTGAGTTTCCATGCCAAAACTCAGCAATAAAGGCAGTAGCGTTGTTGGTGACGACATTGACCACAGGATGCAAGCCCAAAAACAGGCCGCCAAAGGTAACCGCTAAATTTGGCAGAGCAATCAAGGCCACATTTTGATAGGTTCGCTCTAGGGCATCGCGGGCAAGGGCAATGCCACGGCCAAGGGCAGACCAGTCGCCGTCCAAAAGAACAACCACTTTGGCATTGGGGTCAAAGGTAGGGGGCCGCCAGCGAATCGGTAACCATGTGGGTTCAGGACAGGAACAGGTTTCACCAAAGCTGATCCAGCCGACCCGCCGCCGCTTACCCACCAGATAGGCCTGAAGATCAGGGAGGCGATCGCCCGTGACCTCTGTGGTCCCCTCAAGGGGCCTACCTTGATCTTGAAGCAGATAGATATCAAGGCCAAGCTGTCGCAATTGCTGAATCAGGATGTGGGCCTGTTGAGGCTGGGGAAGACCGGCGCGAGCATCAATCACCAAGCTCTCCAGTTGCGCCAGTTGTTCTAAAGTACCGGCAGTGGGTAGATACACCCCCTGTTGCACCGCGAATACCTGTGCCGAGAGCATCACCGTCCGCAGTGACAGCTGCACACCGCTGCCAAAGTCAAACTGTAGGGGGGCGATCGCTGGTCCGTAGGCACCTGTCGTCAGCCAGAGGGCACCACTCAGGGCAAGCGTTGGCAGCACCGCATGGCGGGCAAATTCTCCCTGTTGGTGGGCAAGGGCACTGTCATAGACCGGTTCAGTGTGCAGCAGATCTGTCATCAAACCAAGGCGCGTTTGCCAACCGCTGCGGATCACCCACAGTTGAACCTGTCCCGTGAGAATTTGACAGCCTGCATAGAGGGCATCGCCGGGGCGGCAGATCCACACCTGTCGGGAGGGTTCAAAATGGGCAGGCTCCACCTCCGCCAATCCAGCCACAACGCGGCCATCCGCAGGCACAACATCCCCGGGCTGCAACCACAGCAGATCCCCAGCTTGCAACTCCTGAGTTTCAATCCTGAGGCAGTGACCTTGACGTTCCACCGTCAGGTGTTCATAGTGAGCCATCAAGACACTGGGATATCGATCCATCTGTTGCCGTCGCTGGCGATCGCGCACATCTGCCCGTGCCCCGGCCAACGTGGTCTTCAATGCAGGCGCTAAGAACTGGCCATTGACGGTATGCAGTACCATCCAAAGGCTATCGAGCAGATCTACATTGGGGGGATGCCCCTGACTCATCTGATGCCCCACCCGCTGAAACCAAGGCCAAGCACTGGCCAAGACCGTAGCCCCAACAACCGCGAAGGGCAATTCCAAGGGCGCACTGAGGAGGGAGACCCCTAAGGCCACCAAGGGCAGCCCCAAGCGTTCCCAATCGGTTTCAAGGCGAGCATCCGCCTCTACCTGTGCTTCGTAGTCTTCAAGGGCGATCGCCTCCGCAGGAGCCGCACTGTCCGGAAAGGGCTGCGGCACGGCCACCATTGCCTGTTCAAAACACTGCTTCAAACGTTCATAGACTGCTGCCTCATCGAGCAAATGGGGCTGATACTGCACCACCACTGTCGCCGCCTGCGGATTGAGACGCACCTGCTCAACAATGGCCAAAGACTCCAGCAACTGCACCAATAACTTTCCATAGGCAGGATCCCGTTGCACACGCGGCACTCGAAAGCGCACCCGCCCTGTTGTGGCATGAACAATTTGCTGCTCCATAACAACTTGACAAAACAGAGTCATAACGACTACGCTTTAGAAAGCAACGTTATGTAGAGGATTCCACCATGCTACCCAACCGTGAAGGCCAACGTGTTCCTGAAGTTACCTTTCGCACCCGCAAAGGCGATCAATGGGTCAATGTAACCACCAATGATCTGTTCAATGGCAAAACAGTTGTCGTGTTTGCTTTGCCGGGTGCCTTCACGCCCACCTGTTCTTCAACCCATCTCCCCGGCTACAACGAATTGGCACCTCTGTTTCGTGAATGTGGCGTGGATGATATCCTCTGCATTTCTGTCAATGATGCTTTTGTCATGAATGAGTGGGGCAAAACCCAGCAGGCAGAGAATGTGCGTCTGATTCCCGATGGGAATGGTGAATTTACCGCCGGCATGGGAATGCTCGTGGATAAGGAAGACCTTGGTTTTGGTCAACGCTCTTGGCGTTATTCAATGCTGGTGAAGGATGGCATCATTGAGAAAATGTTCATTGAACCGGAAGAACCCGGCGACCCCTTTAAGGTCTCGGATGCGGAAACGATGCTCTGCTACCTCAACCCCAGCTACAAGCGGCAATGGGTCTCCCTGTTTACGAAGCGGGGCTGTCCCCACTGCGCCAACGCCAAAACGATGCTTGCGGCAAAGGGCATTCACTACGATGAGATTGTCATCGGTGAGGGGGCTAGCCTGCGATCGCTCCAAGCCATTACCGGCGCAACAACAGTTCCCCAAGTCTTTATTGATGGCAAATATATTGGCGGTTCTGAGGCGCTGGCGGAATACTTGGCCACCGATTGTTAAGGATTTTGGCTAAAGCAGCGGCAGGCAAGGATTTTACCCAAAATGGAGAATGAACTGCCTGCATCCCCGCCATCTATGACAAAGCCCCGCTTTTTCCTCTGCCTGCTGTTTACTTTTTTGCTAGTGGCGGGGCAGACACCGTGGCCTCTAATGGCGCAAGATGCCCAAGCCCCCCCAGCCCCGGCTGAGATTCAGGAATACGCAGTTACCCTCGATGGCGAAGTTTTGTTTGAGGTGCGCGAAGGGGTTGGTTCCTTTACCCCCGAGGAGCGGGCAGCAGCGATTCAACACCGTATCCGACAAGTGGCAGAGGATGAAGATATCCCCGTTGACAGCATTACCATCAAAAGAGGGGGCGATCGCGATAATGTTACGGTTGTTCAAGGAAACCGCCCCCTCATTACCATTACAAAAGCGGATGTTGACAATCGCCTAGAAAGTCAAGAAGAAGTAGCGATTGAACTGGCCCAGCACATTCGTGAGGCCATTACCCGTTATCGCCAAGATCGGGTTCCCCAAAACCTGCTCAAAAATACTATTTTTGCGGTTTTAGCAACGATTCTTACGCTGATGCTCTATTCGGTGGTGGTTCGCATCTCTGGTAAGATTTTCCCACCGGTGAGCCGCTGGGGTGGGGAGCGGATTCCCCCCTTGCGCCTGCAAAATTTTGAGATTATTTCTCAGGAAAAGGTTGAGCGTTGGCTATTGCGGATATTGCAGTTGAGCCGACTAGCGCTGCTGTTGTTTATTCTCTATCTGTACCTGACGTTTGTTTTTAATCTCTTTCCTTGGACGCGCACCTTTGGCAAGAATTTTCTCAATCACTTCTTGGGTTCCCTTGAATTT
>NZ_JACOMP010000058.1:0-6311 GCF_014466085.1 Thermosynechococcus sp. OHK43 | reverse complement strand
GAGGTAACCATAGGGTGGGTGTACTGCCAATTTGATGCCTTATTCTACCGTAATTCTACTGCCCCTCAGCTGATCTGAATTGGCTGCATGAGCCTTTCCAGCGTAGGATCACGACTTCTTCTCGCAGTTGTTCCTGAGTGGCACTGGCAAACCGTGTTCGGAAAAGATCCGTGCGCACAACCTCATAGCCCAGCGCCTGAGCAATCTCAGCCAATAACTGACCTGTGGGAATCATCACCCGCAAGTATGAGGCTTGGTCACCAACTACATAGGCGAGTTGAGCATTGGGGCGCAGCAGCGATCGCAGGGCAGCCAAGTGACGGGCCATGCCACCAAAATAGAGTTTGGTGACTCTGCCGTAGAGTTTCTCAAAGCCGGAGGTCTTACCCAGTTGAATTCTGCGGCGTTCAATGGCATCTGCAATCGCCTGAATTTTAGGGTGATCTTGAATCCAGCGATCGTCATCATCGGCTTTATACACATTGCGAGTGTTAGAACGGATGAGACCCTTCTTAAGGGTTTGTAAATCAGCCTTGGTTTTAATGAAGCCTAAGATCACCGACTCGAGGCGGGTTGTTCTGGTGTAGTCCTTTTCGTTGGGGTAAGGGGGTGAGGTGATCACCGCATCAATCGACTGCGGGGGCAAGACCCTGTCAGGACCTCTTGCATCGGCCAGATAGACGTGGGCAGGGGTATCCTCCTGATCCTGTACCCGCCGCAAATCCTCCACCATTTCACCAATCTTGGCAAGCCAAGCACGAATTACTGGCACATCAACCTTGGCTTTAGCAACACCCACTTCAGGACCAAAGCGCAAATTACTGACGGCAAAAACGAGGGTGTGGGCGATCGCCAGCAATTGATGCCGATAGACCTTTTCCATTCTGTATTTCTCTAAGCAGTCAAGAAGTACCAATACCTTGTGTAAGGGAATTGGGCTGATCGACCCCGCAAGGATGAGTTGATGTTGCTCTGGAGAGAGTTGGCGTAGCGGTAGGCCAGCAACATCCGCCGCAAAAGGCACTGAGTCCTCTATCCCTTGCTGCCGCAGGATATTAAGGGCAAGTTCTGCCACCTCCCAGGAGTGACTGGACAGTAAATCAGGATCAACCCTCCAATCGGTCTTTACCGATGTCGCAAAATGGGCGAAGGGATTGGCTTCCATACCCAACGATGGAATGCCTTGGCGCTTCGACTCAACAAGCGTTGTCCCTGTGCCACAAAAGGGGTCTAGGATGACACTCCCTTCATTTAGGCCAAAGTCTTCTATGTAGCCCCTCACAAGGTGGGGTGGATAGGACAACACAAACCGATACCAGTCATGGAAGGGGCGGTCTTGCTCATTTATCTTGTTGATATTGCTGTTGTCCCTGGAGATTTTGGTATCCTTAGAATTTTGAGGCAACTCAACTCCTGTGGCAATTTGCTACTAATTCTCTAAGTGTATTTCTCTAAGTGTATGAAAAATTGACTGCTTGGGCAGGGGGCTATTTCCCTGCGCCAAAAAGCCTACAATACCTAGACCGCTTCGCGGCATTTCCGATCCGATTGAGGTCGTTTAGGGGAGACGTTGAATCTCAGCGCGAAAGCCATTGACCTCCATAAAGGCACGCATCTGGGTGGCATTGGCCTCGTTTCGGAAACTTCCCACCTGTAGGGCGCGGCGCTGGCCAAGGGTAATGGGGACAACTTCGGGAACCAACGATCGCAGGCGTTCTTGATTGGCCACATCCTCCTCCCGTAAATCCAAAACAATCACCCGAAACCACGTTTTGGGAGCTACAGGAGCTAGTATTGCTGAGTCGGCGTTAGAAATCTCTGGTGGGGGGGGCAATTGATTCATCGCGCGATCGCTCCCCACAAATCCCATCGGAATCGGGTCACTGGGCACCGGTAATCGTTCGCGGGAGCTGTCCAGCTGCGGCGGCGCCAGGGTGGGAATTGGAGCGGTACTCACCTCTGGGGCAGGGACGGGAATGGGGATGACGGTATTCACCTCTGGCGGTGGCACGGGGATGGGAATCGGTTCTGCCGCGAATACGGGCGTCCCCCAACCCATTAGGATCAAACATAGGTGACTCAACCACGGCTGGGAGTGAATGCTGAAACGGCTCATCAAAGACTTCATCATCGCTCTATCAACAACGCCGATGAACGGTGAACAGAACTGTGTTGATTCTTTTCTGTGGGGATCGGACGTGCTATGCAAAATTTAGCTCCCGAATCTGAGGGGCAACGCATCCGGCGGATTCTTGATGCCAACCTTGACCGTGCCCGCGAAGGTTTGCGGGTGATTGAGGAATGGTGCCGCTTTGGCCGCGAAGATGCTAACCTCAGTGCAGAATGCAAAGATTTGCGCCAAACCCTAGGTCGCTACCATACTGAGGAGTTGCGGGCAGCACGGCAGACGGATCAGGATCCGGGGACTGCCTTAAGTCATCCCCAGGAGCGCGATCGCCAGACCCTTAGCGCGGTGCTCACCGCCAACTTTGCCCGTGTTCAAGAAGCCCTACGGGTGATTGAGGAGTATGGGAAATTAACGGATACCGAGCTGAGTGAAACCGCTAAAGCTCTACGCTATCGCGTTTACATTCTGGAGCAGGCCCTGAGCCTCAACCCGCTTCAAGCTCGACTGCGGCAACTGCAAGGGGCAAAGCTTTATCTGGTGACCGCCCCCAGCGATCGCCTACTGGAAATTGTTGAAGCTGCATTAAAGGGAGGATTGCCCCTGGTGCAATATCGCGATAAAACCAGCGATGATCATACCCGCCTGACAACGGCTCGCCACTTGCAAGCACTCTGCCAACGCTACGGCGCCCTGTTCTTGGTCAACGATCGCGTGGATATTGCCCTTGGCGCCAACGCCGATGGCGTGCACCTTGGACAGACGGATATTCCCATGGAATTGGCGCGACAAATCCTAGGGCGCGATCGCCTGGTAGGACGTTCTACCACCAATGCGCAAGAACTGGAGCGGGCCATTGCCGAAGGTGCCGATTATGTCGGTGTTGGACCGATTTTTGCTACCCCCACCAAACCTGGTAAAGCAGCTGTTGGTTTTGACTATCTGCAATACGCCCGCAAACACGCCCCGATGCCCCAGTTTGCCATTGGCGGGATTGATCTGAGCAACATTGAGGAGGTCATCAAGGCAGGAGCCACCCAAGTGGCTGTTGTTCGCGCCATTATGGAGGCGACGGATCCGGAAGCGACAACGCGGGAGCTATTGCGACGCCTATCCCAAGGGAGGAACCATGACTTCGGCGGCTGAGATTACTGCTGCTGTGCGGCAACTGTATAATACCTATCCTTTTCCCCCGGAACCGCTCCTTGCTGGGCCACCGCCGGGGTATAACTGGCGCTGGTCTTGGCCAGCAGCCTATAGCTTTTGCACAGGGCGTTATCCTTCCCAATTAGATGTTGCCATTCTCGATGCCGGCTGTGGCACGGGTGTGGGGACGGAATATCTAGCCCATTTGAATCCGCAGGCAAAGATTACTGCTTTGGATCTCAGTGAGGGTGCTTTGGAAATTGCCCGCGAACGCTGCCGGCGATCGGGCGCCACCAATGTCCAATTTCACCACCTTAGCCTAGAGGACGTGGCGCAACTGGGGCAAACCTTCCAGATGATTAACTGTGTCGGGGTGCTGCACCACCTGCCGGAGCCGCAGCGGGGGATTCAAGCCCTTGCCGATGTCCTTGCCCCCGGCGGCATTTTTCATATCTTTGTCTATGGTGAATACGGTCGCTGGGAAATTAAGCTGATGCAGCAGGCCATTGCCCTTCTTCAGGGGAGCGATCGCCACAACTATCGCGAGGGAGTGGCTATTGGACGACAACTCTTTGCGGCATTGCCGGAGAACAATCGCCTGAAAAAGCGGGAGCAGGAGCGCTGGAGTCTTGAGAATCAGCGGGATGAATGCTTTGCCGATATGTATGTGCATCCCCAGGAAATTGACTATACGATCGCCGGCCTATTTGAGCTCATTCGTGCTTCAGGCTTAGAATTTATCGGCTTTTCCAACCCTCAAGTTTGGCAGCTAGAGCGGCTATTGGGCAGCCAGCCGGAACTGTTGCAACGGGCACAGCAACTCGACCCCATCCAGCAATATCAACTCATTGAGTGCCTTGACCCTGAGGCCATGACCCACTTTGAGTTCTTTTTGGCTAAGCCGCCACTGCCGCGTCACGATTGGGCAGCAGATCGGGACCTCTTGGCAGCGATTCCCTGGCGCCACCCCTGCATTGACAGTTGGCCAGGGGCCTGTGTCTTTAACTGCCACTACGAGGTGATCCACCTCAACCCGGCCGAACAACAGTTCTTGAACGCTGCCAGCGGTAAGGCAACTGTGGCTGAGTTATTGGCACAACAGCCAGACTTTGACCTAGCGGGGGTGCGATCGCTCCTTGAGCGGCACTTACTTCTCTTGGGAGTCTAAAGCATGACGGATCTACTGGAAACAGTCTCTACAAGTGGTGCGGTCTATGATTGCAGTCATTGGGGGCGGCTGCGCCTCACGGGGGGCGATCGCCTGAAGTTTTTGCACAATCAAAGCTCAAATCACTGCCTTGCCCTGCAACCCGGTCAAGGGGCTGATACCGTTTTCTTGACCTCAACCGCCCGCACCCTTGATCTTGTCACTCTCCTGGTCCATCAGGAGTGGGTGGATCTACTGGTATCACCGCAGCGCCGCGAGTTTCTCCTAAAGTGGCTTGATAAGTACATTTTCTTTGGCGATGATGTCCAACTCAGCGATCGCACCCCTGAGAGCTATTGCTATCGAGTTTTTGGGAGCGTTGCTGAAAAGATGACTGCCCAGTTTGGCCTAGGACCATTGGCCAATCCCTACGATCATGTCACCATCACCCATGAAGATGCCCCCTTAACCCTTGCTGCCACCAGTGGCTTAGCCATTCCCGGTTTAACCCTTTGGAGCGATCGCCCCCTCAGGGATCTCCTGAGCCCCTATCCCCAACTCAGTGATACCGACTGGGAGCACCTGCGCATCCGCCAAGGTCGACCCGCTGCCGATGCCGAACTCACCGAAGCGTACAACCCCCTGGAAGGACGGTTAGGGCATACCATTTCTTTTAATAAGGGCTGCTATATCGGCCAAGAGACAATCGCTCGTCTGAACACCTACCAAGGAGTCAAACAACACCTCTGGGGACTGGAATTCACCGCGGCAGTGACACCACCTACACCCTTAATCCTAGAGGGTGAAAAAGTGGGTCTTGTTACCAGTTGCACTCCCCTAGGGAGGGGTGCCTTTGGCCTTGGGTATGTGCGCACAAAAGTTGGTGGGGCTGGCCTAACGTTGCACACCCCAGAGGGCGTCATGGCCCAGGTAGTTGAGGTACCCTTCTTAAGAACTGTTGTCTAAAAATACTCTCATTAGAGAATGTTATAATCCAATCGGCTCGTGCAGACATTTACTGAGCGAAGGAAGGAAGCCTATGGCCACGGCACAGGTACTAGCGTTCATGCAAAAGACCGCTGAGGATGCCCAACTGCGGGATGAATTGGAAAAACTGCTGGGGGTCGGAGATGGCAACATTAGTGGGGCTGCCGAACTAGATGCCGAGGAGCTGGCGGCGCTGCGGGGAGAAATGGCGCCGAAAGTAGTGGATTTTGCCAGTCAGCATGGGTTTGAATTTTCCACCGATGAGCTAATTCAGGTGGTTGATTCCTTTGCCCAGCACCAAGCAGGGGAAATGAGCGATGAGGAATTTTCAGGGATTTTAGGGGTTCCGGTGAACAGGGATCACGCTGAACACAAAACTAAAGTGACCAATCCGCTTCAGCGCCTCGCCCGCTACCTTAGTAAAACCTATTTGGGTATAGGTGCGGATGAGGAGAGCGAATAAGGCTCAACAACTCTCAGTGAGACTGCGTCCGGCACGTCGTAAAATCCGCTTGTGGTCCCAATGGCTTCTGCCTGGGCTACTGGTGAAGCGATGGCTCCTCATTAGTGCCGTTGGGGTTTTGCTTGCTAGTCTGGGCTTTGCCATTAGCATCAATCTCACCCCTATTTTTTACTTCTTGCAATTTCTGGAGCAGTTCCTCCAGAGTGTGGCGCGTTTTGTGCCCAGTTACATCAGTGGCCCTTTACTGCTCCTTGGGGGGTTGGCACTGATTGCTTGGGGTTATGCGCGTACCCTGGGTTCCATTACCGAAGTGCTGTTGCCAGAAGATGATCAAGCCCTGGTGGAGCGACTCCTCACCTATCGGCGCCTGGGGCGAGGACCGAAAATTGTTGCCATTGGGGGTGGGACGGGGCTGTCAACGCTCCTGCGGGGACTAAAGCTTT
>NZ_JACOMP010000057.1:0-4476 GCF_014466085.1 Thermosynechococcus sp. OHK43 | reverse complement strand
CCCACTAAGCGCGCACCTGCTGGTATTGAAGTTGCCCCAATGAGCACTCCCCCAGCTGAAACAACCCCCATCCCTGCAACTACCCTGCGTGAGGTGAAAACCTATTTTCAAGACCGTTGGCGCCCGCCGGCCAGCCTAGACACGAGTCTGGAGTACCGCATTGTCCTCAATCCCGATGGCACCCTTGCCCAAGCACTGCCCCTGAATGGTGCGGCAGTTCGTTTTATTGATCGCACGCCAATACCTTTACAGCAAAGTCCTCTGGCCAGTCCCTTTGGGGGCGATCGCCCGATTTTACTGCGGTTGGTCTTGATGCCCTCTGGAAGCGTGCAAGTGCTGGGTGAAAATTGATGTTCTATGAAGCACTTGAAGAGACTGCGGGGGTAATAGTTGCAATTTCCTGCAAGCGTTTCTTGACTTCGGCAGCATTAGGATAGCGTTCCCGAGGATCGGGGTGGGTCAAGCAGTTAATCAAATCCACCATTAGCGGATCTAAATGGGGAATGTCCTCGGCATAGAGACGATACTCACGGGTGCCCCAGCGGAAATAGGTCTCCGGTTCATAGCCCGTGAGTAAATACACCATTGTTGCCCCCAAGGCAAACAGATCTGAGGCCGGCTCGGGTTTTCCCTCCTGTTGTTCTGGTGCCGAATAGCCCACAGTACCAATAAATGTTCCAGATTCAGAGGTTAAGACGGATGCTTTACCCCAGCCCACGAGCACGAGTTCTGTTGCTTGCCGTTTGACGTAGGGATGAATGAGATTGGAGGGACGAATGTGTAAATGCAACACAGGGGGGTCTTGCTGGTGCAGCATTTCAAGCAACTCACACACAGGAATGAGCCAACGACTGACCTCAATCACGTTCATTGACCCTTGTTTTTGAACCCGCTGCTTGAGGGATTGGCCATAGACCATTTCCGAAACCAAATAGGAATCACTGCCGCACTGAAAGGCTTCCCAAAATTGGGGTAAGACCGGATGTTGGATGTTGCACAATTGCCGCGCTTGGCGCCGAAAGGCACGGATTTCCTCCCGTGAGGCAGCAAGACTATGTCCCTTAATCACTGCTGCTAGGCCACTGCGCCACCCCAAATAAATATTGCTTTGACCAAGGGCACGAATAATCTGGTAGTTACCGAGGGTTTTCCAGACCCGCAGAGGCACACCGCAATCAATGCAAAAAATATCGTTTTCTTGGGCATGGTTGTGCTGGCAATCGGGGGGAGCACGCCACTCGCTGAGTAAATGAACTGGCAGTTGACCTGTGACTGCAAACTCAGCCTCTTCCTCCTCTTGGGCGGTGACACTGCTACTACTGGAGGTGGGGGTGCTTTCTTCGGCACGGGATGGGGGTTCGGCCGCTGTACCAATGGCTTCTTCTTCCCCTGCATAGGTGCCCTTCTCAACATCTACTAAGCGACCTTCAGGCACCGTTTCCATGCGGGCACTGGGAGTGGCAGGACGCTGATCAGAACCAAGGCGAATTTGAATATTGGGGCCAGAGCGTGCCAAGCGCAGGATGCCACCATCCGTCAAGGTTGCCTGCTGAATGCGTTTGCCATCCAAATAGGTGCCGTTAGTGCCAAGGTTGACCACTTCCCATTGCAAACCATTACGACGGAGCTCCACATGGTGACGCGACACTACCGCGCTATAGAGCACGACATGATTATCAACTGCTCGGCCAATGCGGATAACATTTTCATTCTCAAAGGTCCAGCTTTGGACTGGGGTGGCTTGAACCGGATGGAGCAATGTCAATGTAATCACCTTGTCTAACCGCCTCTTCGTACCTGAATACACTCTAAAAGAACTAGGACATACGTTCATAGATAAAAGTGACTAAATCTCCCTTGCCCAATGCAATGCGATCGCCCGATTGCAGGCGGTGACGATTGCCCGGATATAGGGGAGTATTGTTAATGTAAGTTCCATTGGCACTTCCCACATCTTCAATATAGTGGGCATTCCCCTCAATGCGCAGATCCGCGTGGATACGGGAGACAATTTCTGAGTTGGGAAAGCCAGCCACATCAATATCGGGGGGAATACGATCATTGGGCTTGCCAATATGAATAACAGGACGCCCCGTGGGAATGTGCAGTTCGGTGCGAGTTTGCACATGAATCAGCTTAGCTTCAATAGTGGCAATCTCAACGGAGAAGACATGAGCCGGTGGTGGGGGCGGCGGGGATAGCCTTGGCAGGCGGCCTTGATGGGCAACGGGTCCCACTGTTGGTGCAGCACTGGCTGTCTGGTGCATCACCTCTGGCATTGGGGGTGGGCTGACGGCAATGCGACGCAAATTAAAACCACATTGGCCACAAAAACTAGCCTCTGGTTGAACTGGGGCACCACAATTTGGACACGGAGTCATACTGGGCATGGGCGAAAAGCACGCTTCACATTGAACAGCACCAACGGGATTGGGATGGAAACACTCGGAACAGATAATCATAGATATGATGCCCTATTCCACGACCCATCCAACCAACCTAAGATTCCCATGGCTTATCTCTATTTCCCGAGGTAAAGCTAAACAACCTAGCTTTCTCTACATTTAGGTTAGCTTTTACACCCCAATTCTATACGGGTTCATTGCCAAACGGCTGCTCATTGGGAACACCTAGAACCGACCACTGACATAATCGCGGGTTGAGGGATCTGCTGGCCTTTGAAAAAGTAAGGAGCTGGGAGCGTACTCAATCAGTTGCCCCGTTGTCTGTCCCTGGCTATTGGTTTGCAGGGCTAAAAAGGCCGTCCAGTCGGAAATCGGCGCTACCTGTGGCAGGTGATGGGTTGCCATGATCACAGTTAGGTGTGTTTGAGGTGACACAGACACTCCTCACATAAGGCGAGTAGCAGCAGTATCTAGCCCCATGCAGGGGTCATCCAGTAGCAAATCTCCGGTTGCAGGGCGATCGCCCACGCTAGGCAAAGACGCTATTGCTGCTCTAGGGGCAGGTGTAATGCCAGCTCGCCTAAATGATTTTTCAGAGTTTGCCACAGATCCACCTGTTCCAAGGAAGATTGCACAAGGGCATCGAGATCCCCCTGATAGCCATGCACACGGGCACTAAAGGCAACGTTGTCATAAATTGATTTTGGAAATAAAGACTGGGGCTTCAGGGGCATACGACAGCGCAGTTGTGATACATTCCACCTACTTGAGGGCATGCTGCCGATAGTGAATTTCTCCAGTCATGTGGAGATTCGGAAAAAGTTCAATCAAGCGGTTCAAACACCTTAACAGTAGGCTTGTGCCAGACCCCGAGGCACCGATCAATGTCACCCATTGTCGCGGGTAAATAGTGAGGCTGACATTCCTAAGCAGCGGTTGATTACGGGAGAACACACTCAGTTGGCGTACTTCGAGGAGGGTATCTTGGCCAATGGCAATAGGGTCAACAGTGGTCATCGGCAGGACTTGGGCAGCAGCGTCACTACCCATCTAAACCGTAATCTAAGCCGTAATGTTGAGCTACTGCATTAGTGTTGCTGAAGCTCCTCAGGGGAGGCGCCCGTTGGGGGAACAGCGGGTGCTGGCAATGGCGCAGGAAGACTGCGGTGGGTGGTACGCTCAAAGCCATGCAGAATCACATAAAAACAGGGAATGAGAAAGAGGGTGAGCAGTGTTGCCACCGCTAAGCCAGAAAACACAACAATGCCAAGGGGCTGCAAAAATTCTGAGCCTTCCCCTAGCCCCAATGCCAAGGGGAACATGCCCACCACCGTTGTAATCGTGGTCATCATAATCGGGCGCAGACGGGCAGGGGCAGCTTTGCGAATGGCTTGGCTACGGCTACAGCCCTGCTGCTGGTAAATTTCGTTGGCCAGTTCCACCATGATGATGGCATTGTTGACGACAATTCCCACCAGTAAAATGGCCCCGACAATTACCGTGGCGCCAATGGCCGTCCGTGTCAGGTACAAGCCCCAAATTCCACCGGCCAGAGCCAAGGGAATGGTAAACATAATCACTAGGGGGTCAAGCAGCGAGTTGTACTGTACCGCCATGACCACAAACACGAGAAAGGCCGCCAAACTGCCCAAGACCCCTAAGGCCTGCTGCAATTGCTGATTGGCTTGAGCTGCTGTACTGGGCATCAGGGACACCCCCGGTGGGAACTCAAGCTCCCTCAGAATGGCGTTGGTCTCAGCAAGTGCCGCACTGAGACTGGCGCCTTCGACCAGATTACCCGCCAGCATAAAGACTTGCTGCCGATTGATCCGCCGAATTTCCGCCGGTGCTTGACTGGGTTCGATGCGAGCGACATCCCCAAGGCGGAGGGGATGGTTATTGGCGGTAAAAAGGGGAATCGTGGCCAGGTCGGCAGGGTTTTGGATGCTCTCACTGTTGAGTTGGACGCGAATATCGACGAGGCGATCGCCCCGTTGCAGCCGCGTTGGCACAAACCCCGTCAAGGCTGTTTGAATCGTCTGGCCAAGATTGAGGGTATTCAGCCCTAGTT
>NZ_JACOMP010000056.1:0-3600 GCF_014466085.1 Thermosynechococcus sp. OHK43 | reverse complement strand
GACCCAGACCCTTGAGGAGTCCTTGCAGATCCTAGAGGCCAGTGCCACGGATGCAGAGCGGGAGACGGCCTTGGCTCACCTAATTGCCACTGCCCACACCTTAGGGAAACAGTACGCACTGCCTTGGTTGCAGCAACTGGCCGCCGAATTACCGAAGTTAGCAGCGGATTTGCCCCTTGGGGAATTAGTGCCCGCCATTGTCGCTGAGTGTCGTCAATTGCAGCAGGCAGAACTGGTCAAGTTACTGCCGCCTGAACCGACCCCTACCCCGCCTGCGGAAACAACTCCCCCCCAAGACAGCTATCTGCGCATTCCCGTTAGCCGGCTGGATCGCCTCGGTAACACTGTCAGCGAATTGCTCATTGGCCAAGAACGCCTCACCCTCTATCAACAGCAGTTTTTGCGGGCCAATCGCGAACTTAAGCACCGCCTTGAGCAATTTCGGCCCATTCGCGATCAGGTGCAGACTGTTTACGATCGCTTGGCCACCCCCCTTGGCGGTCGAGGTCGGCCAACGAATGGCCACAATGACTTTGATGACGTTGATGACGTTGATGACTTTGATGCCCTGCAATTTGACCACTACACAGAACTGCACACCGCCCTCCAAGATTTTCAAGAATTGCTGGTGCGGATTCAGGAGACAGGCGCCGATATTGATCTGCTCAACCGCGATCTCCAAGAAGCCCTGGATCTCAACCGCCAGCACTTAAATAGTCTCTACGCTGAACTGACGAATTCTCGCTTAGTGCCCTTTCGCCAACTGGCAGAAAAGTTTGTGACCGCTGTGCAAGCCTTGGGCGATCGCCACCATAAACCGGTTCAACTGGTGATTGAGGGGGGCGATACCCTTGTCGATCAAGTGATTTTGCAGCAACTCAAGGCACCCCTGACCCATCTGGTGCGCAACGCCTTTGACCACGGTCTTGAGCCACCCGCACAGCGGCAGCAACTGGGCAAGTCCCCGACGGGAACCATTTGGCTACGGGCGCGACTGCGGGGGAATGCCGTGGAAATTCAGGTGGCCGATGATGGTCGGGGAATAGATCTGCAACGGGTCAGTCAAAAAGCGATGGAACTGCAGCTTTGCTCTGCCGAAAAAGTTCCTCACCTGAGCCGCGAGCAGATTTTGGAATTTCTCTTTGTACCGGGGTTTTCAACCGCCAAGGAGGTGAGTGATCTCTCCGGTCGTGGGGTGGGACTCGATGTGGTGCGTGAGCAAGTCCAGCGATCGCGGGGTCGTCTGCAGATCACCACCGAACCCCAGCAGGGAACGACCTTCACCCTTACCCTCCCCTTGACCCTGAGTCTGCTGCCCATGGTACTGTGTCAAGTCGGGGAGCTCACCTTGGCCATCCCAGACCTGAGTATCCGCGAAGTCATTGCCCTCAAGGAATACACAGATATTCGCCACCCCAGCCCCACCATTGATTGGCAAGGACAATCCATTCCCCTGTGCCCCCTGCATCAATTACTGCCCTATCATCGTCCCCTGAGTGCGCCAACGCAGCCCCTTGGTGTAGGTGTGGTTGTGGATGTGGCCGGTCAGGCGGTGGCTTTGGCGGTGAACTATCTTATTGCCGAGCGGGAGTTAGTGGTCAAGCCCTTTGATCAAACGGTACCCGTGCCCCCCTACGTCATGGGGTGTACGGTTCTGGGAAGCGGTGAAGTGGTGCCGGTTCTGGCTCCCGATAACTTTACGGTGCTGCTTAGGCCCATGGCGGTACCGGCCTCCCCGATCATGGCAAGACCCCAGCAGCGCACGATTCCCCAAGTGCTCATTGTTGATGACTCCATCACCGTGCGACGGCTCCTGGATCGTGTGCTGCGGCAGGCGGGCTACGATGTTGTACAATGCCGCGATGGCAAAGAAGCCTTGGATTTTCTCCTTGGCCAAGGGGATCAAGTCTCCCTTGTGATCACGGATATCGAGATGCCCCGCCTCGATGGTTATGGCTTACTAGAGGCGATTCGTCTTTCGACGCCTTTACACCATTTACCCGTTGCAATGTTAACTTCACGGGGAGGGGATACCCACCGCCAAAAGGCCTTTCAACTGGGTGCCAATGACTACATCACCAAGCCCTTTCAACCCCAAGGGTTACTGCAAAAGGTCACCCAACTGCTCGCAGGTCGCCAGGCTGCTGCGGTGACCCCCAGCGGATAAAGCAATCAAATTGCATTGCTGCCAAATTTTCTTATGAAACATTTCGCGGACATCCTTGCTAGGATCGGGGTGACTTGCGGTGGAGAGAGTAACCATGCCTGTACAGGTGGAGGAAAAATCAATTGTGCCGACGGTCATTGTGGGGGTGGGTGGCACAGGCATTGAAGTGCTCTCGCGGGTGCGGCGTTTAGTTGAAGAAACCTACGGCAGCCTGAAACAGTTTCCTGTGATTAGCTTCCTGGCCATTGACACCGATCGCGACTACAAAGTCAGCAATCCCCTCGCCGCTGGATCTCCCCTCAAGGACAACGAAAAGCACTGGGCCAGTGTCAGTGGCAAAAACGTGCAGCAAATTATTCAAAACCTCGACAACTACCCCTGGATTGCCTCTTGGTTTCCCAAGGAACTGGAGCGCAACATTACTGCCCTAGAGGCAGGGGCAGGTCAAATCCGTGCCTGTGGTCGTTTTGCCTTCTTTTGCAACTACCATGCGATTCAACAAAAGTTCCAAGCGGCCAGCGATCGCGTCAAAGGTCACGAAAGTTTTATGCAAAGCCGCTACGGCCTCAGGGTCAACAATAGTAGCCTCAATGTCTTTATTACCGGTTCGCTCTCTGGGGGTACGGGTAGCGGCATGCTCATTGACCTCGGCTATTGTGTCCGCCACTGGCTCAAGGGGCAGTCGAGTCCCCTCGTCACGGGAATTGTGCCCATGCCCAATGCTTTTGCTGCTATTAGTGTCGGCGATCGCGTCCTTGCCAATGGCTATGCCGCCCTCATGGAACTCAGCTACTTTTCCGACTACCGCACTGAGTACGTTGCTCAATTTAGCAGTAGCCTGGCCGATGAAGTGCGTTACAACTGCCCTCCCTTTGACTTTACCTACCTCGTGGGCACCAAAAATGGCGAGAGTGAATTCAAGCTGGATGAGATCCGCGAAATGATCGCCCAAAATATCTTTTTGGATCTCACCTCGGACTTTGCTCCCCACAAACGCTCCATTCGGGACAACATTAAGGCGGCTTGGGCGTCTCAGGATGCCGGCGGGCGCGGCTACCCCAAAAACTTCATGAGCTTTGGCCTCTCCAGTATTGAAATTCCCATTGCCCAAATTCGCGCCTCCTTGACCTATCGCCTCTGTCAAGACGTTATTCACTGGTGGCTAAATGAATCGGTGCAATTGCCGCCGCAACTGTTGGAGCTGACCCAGAGCCTCCTGAAACCCATGAACTTGCTGGATATGGATTTGGTGCTGGCCCTGGCGGCAGCCGGCGATCGCCCCTATATGCAGGAAATTTCCCGCTGGGTCAACGATCTGCGCCATCAAATTAGCCGTGAAAACCTCCTTGAATGTACCCAACAGGGGTTGGGGGGTATGATTGGTGCGGAAAGAGGCAAAATTTTGCAATTTGTGCCCTGGCTAACTGAACAGG
>NZ_JACOMP010000055.1:0-5608 GCF_014466085.1 Thermosynechococcus sp. OHK43 | reverse complement strand
GCTCATAGAGGGGTGGGGGGGTAGGCACCATCGAGGGGGTGGTCGCTGTTGCCCGATAGTGGCGCAGGCGTTGGAGAATCTCCTCTTTGGTTTTGCCCCGCAATTGAAAGAGTAGAAAGGGATCTTCGTTGAAGTACTGTCCCAACAAGTAATAGACCGCGCCAATATGTTTGCAGGGATTGACTGGGTCAGGACAAGTACAGCGGCTATGGATGTCAAATTTCGTAAAGGGAAATAAACTCAGTCCAGCTTGGGTAAAGACTTCTTCAATGCTGGGGGGCAGTTCACCCGCCAGGAGCTTCGCGGCATAGAAGGCTTTTTGTGCCATGCCGTCAATGGCATATTGCCACTGCTCTTCACTAAAGGCATCCAAATGCAGTTTGACGTGATAGGGGTCGGGAGCCGTGCCCTGCACTTGGGCATGAACTTGGTTGCCCTTGAACTCTAAGGTTAGGACTCGACCCTCCCGCACATAATTGCGTGCCCGCTCTAGGCGCCGTCGCCAGCCAAAGGACTCCAGGACACCTATCCAGCGTTCACTCCACCAATGTTGACGCCCCTGGGCACTGTCGCGATCGCTGGCGGCTACCTCAACGACGGGTTCAGAGGCTACCGTTGTTGCTGTTACATCAAGCGCTACAGGAGATGACTGCTGCTTTTGCTTTTGTTTAAGACTGGCAGCTTTGCGGGTAATTTTGAGAATCTGCGGCTGTTTCATGGGTCATATCCCCCAGCTATTCTTTCTATCATAGGTTGCTGGCCTAGAGGATGAGGTCAATGTCCCACGTGGTAATGTCCCAGGTTTGTATCACACACTCACTTCCTTGCCGGCGAATCAACCAAAGGTGGCGATCGCCCGTAAAGCCAAGGCCATCAATCTGCGGTTCACTGTCCGCCGTACCGACAATTTCGCCGCTGTGGGTCACTAAACTCAAACTATGGCGACCCGCCACCACATAGCCCCAAGGTGTGGCACAGAGAAATTGAGGACGAAACCGCAGCCCCAAGCGTTGAATCCGCCAAGGCCGCAAATGTAGGAGCATCAGTAGAGGTTGCTGCGGATGATCCTCAAACGCCGCTACTTGCCATGGTTGGTTATGGGCAGGGGTGAACAACGTCAAGTGGGCAGGCAGTTGGGTGTAGAGTCGCCAGTGTCCTCGGCGGTCAAAGAGTTGAAAATGAGTGATGGGATGGGCCGTTTCAGGATGTTGGGAGCGACTAATCACCGCGCCATAGCGACGATTGAGCAGGAGTGTATCGACCCACACCCGTCCCTGCCACCCACAGCAAAGTGTGCGCTCTCCTTGACCATTCAGTTGTTGGACATGCAGCCTCAATGTGCCAACATCACTATCAATCTCGGTTTCTGCACACCAGTAACCACTGGCATCAATGGCTAACCTGTTGTGGGTGGGCAGCAGACGACATCCTAGGGGAATCTGCTGCTCATCAATGCAGTAAAGCCGTGGGGGCAGCCCCTGGAGCCGCAGCCAAGCCCTCAACTGGCCACCATAGAGTTGAAGCGGTAGGGGTGGCAGCGGCCATTGACCGATCACTTCAGGCTGAGAATCCCTGCTTTGCCAAGCCCACAGGCGATCGCCCACCACCCCATAGAAACTTGTGGCCGTGCTGGCAACCGGTCGGGGCGGTCGCGGCAAAGAAAAACCTTGGGGTTCCCCCAGCCAAACCGCCGCCGGTGACCTAGAAAACAATAGAGGCTGCTCATGACACTCTGCTTCGATAATCTCGAGAGCGAGTTGCACAGCCATCGTCATTTCCGCTGCACTTTTATAGCGGCGCTGCGGTAATTTATCTAATGCCTTAGCAATAGTGCTCCGCACCAGAAAGGGCAGTCCCTCGGGAAGGGTATAGGGGCGGCTGAGGTGGGCAGCCATGAGTTCAGCAGGGGTACCGTGGAAGGGGCGATCGCCAACAATCATTTCGTACATGAGGATCCCCACTGCATAGAGATCTGAAGCGGGTAGCGTCTGACCATAGAAACGCTCCGGTGCCATATAGGCAGGGGATCCGGTTTGACCGCTGCCCTTGACATCCTCAATTAGCCGCGCCACGCCAAAATCGGATACTTTTGCCTGCCAACCCGTAGCAGTTACCTCCAGCAGGATATTTTCCGGTTTGAGATCGCAGTGGAGAATGCCGCGATGATGGGCATAGGCCAAGGCTGCGAGAACATCCAGTGTGAGGCGCAAGGCGGTCGTCAGGGGTAAGGCCTGTTCTTGTTCTAAGAGCGATCGCAATGTCCCCCCAGCACAATAGTCCATCACCAAACTGCGTCTCACTTGGGGGCTATGGTGCAGGCGAATATAGTCAATTGCTTGACAGCCAACCACATGGGGATGCTGCAGCGTCAGGAGAAAATTCAACTCCCGTAAAAAGCCACGGGTCAACAATTGCTGCTCATTGAGTACCTTAATTGCGACCAGTGCCCCCGACTGGCGATGAACTCCCAGGTAGACCTGTCCGTACTGGCCCTGACCTGCAAGATCCACCAGCCGGTAACGCGAACTTAAGGCAGCATGCGCTGTGGCCAATCACCAGCCTCAACTCGTTCGTCAAAAAACAGCTCTCAATATGATTCGCGATCGCGGGCCTGTCAATGCAGGCTCAGGCGCAAAATAACTGCCCCCTAAGAGAAGAGGATTTCTAAGGGTAGTTCTTTATTGTCCTGTTCAATACTCCCCACTTCATGGATGCGCTTGGCCAGATCCCGTGCTCGCTGATAACTGCTAATATCCCCCTGTTCAAAGAACAGCTTCGCTGCTGTACGCAGATCCTCTACTGCTCCCTTGCGATCGCCCACCGTTGAGCGGGCCACACCGCGATTATGATAGGCCTTGGCATAGGTATCGTTGAGGCGAATCGCTTCTGTGTAATCGAGAATGGCTGCTTCGACATCCCCTAGACGCTGATGGGTCAGACCGCGGTTGTAGTAGGCCTTGGCATGGCTGGGATTCACTTGGATAACTTGGGTATTTTTCTCAATTTCCCGCAGGCAGTCAAGAACCTGTTCAATTTCTTTTTGCTCCGTGTCGAGAATGCGCGTGTAGTCATGGAGATGCTGTGCCCCTTGGTTGAGTTGCATCACCTGTTTTTGCACATCCTCAAGGCGATCGCGCACCTGAGCAAGGGCAAGGGCGAGGTGACCCAACTCTGACTGCTGCTGCCCTTGGGACGCCACCAGTTCAGCCATTTTGGCCTCCTGTTGTTGGCCAAAGACTTGGAACTGGTCAGCCAGTTTTTTACGGCTCACTAAGTTTAAACCCACCGCCAATGAAAGGGGCAAGGGGGCGATCGCGCTCAAAATTGTCTGTTGCGTCGCAGCAGCAGCCACAGATAAGACAACTGCTAACCCCGTTGCTCCCCATTCAAGGGGGCCTAGACCCCTACTAGCAGCTTGGGAATTGCGATGACGGTCTTCCATAATAGTGCCCTCTTGAGGATAAAAGTGACGTAGCGCCTTAGGCATCCGACGTATTGGCGAGGTATTCACTCACCTTAACTTGGGTATCTTTCAACTGGGTAATCATCGTGCGCGTAATCAGCTTACCTGCCTCCACCAAGACGCGGCCATCGAGGGGGTGCAAAATATCCTGCTCAGCCCGCCGCCCAATCAAAGACTCAATATCTTCTACTGCATTGATATACATCCCTGAGGGAAGCTCTACCACTACCCCCGGCCCCAGAACCCGTGCCTGACAGGCGAGGCGGGAAGTTGCATTTGCCGTCGTAATCACCTCAAGGGTGCGTTGCTCCCGCTTATTGATGGGGGAAAGACTCTCCATCCCCTCCTTGATATAGACATGGCAAGTGGCACACAACCCGCGCCCACCACACTCCTTGAGCACATGGAGTTCAGAGTCCAGGATAGCAGAGAGCAAATTGTCGTTGGTGTTAATTGTCGCTTCGCGCGAGATGGGTTCAAGCTTGACAACTTTGGCCACTGCTCTTTGCTCCTTATTAAAATGGTTAATGACGCATAGAGGGATACTTTAGGATCATACTCAAGCGGCCTGAGCGCGACAGAGTCGCTCCATAATCGTGTTATGATTCTGCCCCTCTTGCAGCCAAGCCTTGGCCGGTTCAACGCGCTCGCGCAACCCCAAAACAAAGCAATTATTGGTTGCCCCTAGGGTTTCACAGGCGGTTTGCACACAGAGGAGATCGCGACCGGTCAATTGGCTAAAGAAGGATTCTAAAATCCCTGCTTCCGCAGCGCATTGGGGCTGACCCGTATTTTTGGGAGCCGCCGCCGCAAAGGGAGAATCCCACGTTGTCACCACCAAAAAGCCCTGCTGGTAGAAGCTCACATCGAGATCAATCCTGCCCCAACCGTGGGTCTTCCAGCATTCCTTGAGGCATTGGAGAAACTCCACCATTTCCATCTCCGCAAGGGGACGGCCATAGTACTCGCTCACCTCGGCCACAAAACGGCGGTAAAAGTTCTTGCCCCACCAGCGACCACAGTTGAATAGCACCACCCCAGTGGCCTGTCCTACTTCTTGATCGAGGCCCGCATAGATGGCTTGGAGGAAAATATCCGGCAGGGCAATCAGACGGGCACCTTTGCGGTTTTCAATGAGACCGGTTTCAAAATCCCCTTGCACATAGGCATCGGCAGCGTAGTAATTGCCGGGGATGACGGGCTCTTTGACCAAATCAGCAACGGAGATCATAGGACATCCTCATTCGTAGGCATGACACGCAATTTCAACAGTCACCTAGGCGTGGACAGAGACCACGGCTGGCAAGCCCACAAGGGTCACTTGCGCCTGATCCAATAGCGGCAACATCAAGTCCTGCTGAGCGTCAGTGAGCATTTCCTTGAGGCGGTCACTGAGAAGCTCATGGCAACTGCTCCATAGGGTTTGGGTTTGGTGGGCCTTGACCACTTCCGTGAGCCACTCTAGGAGTCGATGCTGCAAAAACTCCGGATTATTTAAGAGCATGGCCATGGCGGCATAGCGCAGGAGGGCGATCGCCTGACGCAAGACCTGCTCAAGGGTTTGGGGGGGTTCGGTGGGATATTGCTTTTGCAGGGCGTCAGCTACCGGCTGGAAGATTTCAATTTCATGATCCCGCAGAAATTCATAGGTGCTCAACCGCTGCTGAAGCGACTCGATGTGGTGGCGAAAGACTTTGATGTCCACATTGCTGAGGTAGTTTTCTTCAGCTTTGTAGTAGAGATTCATTAACTCGGTGTGCATAGGGATCTCCTAAAACAGGTTTGATAAGTCTGAGAGGGTGACTTCGGGCTCTACGGGGACAGGGGGCGGGGCTGCCACGTTACTCACTTGGGCGATCAGGGGTTGGCCTGCCCAAGGAAGACTGGCACAGAAGTCTTTGACTGATAGGCGCCACAGGGACAAACTCGGCTCTAGGAAGATGGTTTGACCGCGATGGCCCTCCCAGTTGAGTTGGCGGAAGAAGGTTTCGACTGACCAAGCAGCCCAAGAGCTGGCTAGGGTAGCCGGTGGTGTGATTTCCGCGGCTAGGGCCGGCAAGCCGATGGGCAAGATCACGCCTACCCCTTCCCAGTTCAGGCGCCCAAAGAAGTCCCTGACGCGGTAGCTGGGCCATTCCCCAGGGC